>JAYYRF010000001.1:0-3435 GCA_036127535.1 Myxococcota bacterium
GAACTGAGGACACCCGGATTAACAGTCCGGTGCTCTAACCAACTGAGCTAAGGGGCAAGAATATGCTTTGAAAAAGCGGTGTTGTTTTACACAACAGCTCATTATTTTGAGCCTTTATTATTTAAAATATATCCATCTCGCTGTCAATACAAAGCTGAAAGTTTTCTACCAAAAATCTTGCATGTACTTAAACGCCATCGTCCATAGGACACTCATTCCGATCAAAATCGCCGCTTGGTGCTGTTTTAAGTCTTTGGAAAGCAGCAGAAGGGGAAGGGGAAGAAGGAAGAGCCACAAGCGTGCGACTTCTCCAATGGTTTTGGAGAATCCCAAAAGAAGCAGCAATACCAGGAATCCACCGATGGCGAGATACTTCCGCTCGTTTTGTCGCGATTCCTTCACAGACCACAAAAGCGGTAAAAACAACGACGGTCCCAGCCACCAAATCGTCTCGATGAGATTCACCCGTATCGATATCCAATAGACCGAAAGGGTGCCTTGCCACTGTTTCCATTCTTGGTGGTATACCATGGCTTTTTTATACCGTAGAACCGGATCGTATCCCCATTGGAGATAAAAGACCGTGGCCGTTAGTGCAAAGCCGAGAACCGTACCCAACAAAAAACCGTTGGGAAGCCGGGGCTTGTGGACGGAAAAGACCAAAAAGGGGAGAATCACCAGCGCCGGAAGCAGAGAAAAGCTCACAAAACAAGCCAAGTAGATCCCCACCCCCAGTATCGCTCCCCAAAACCAAGGCCTTCCGCTCTCGTAGGCTCGCAGTCCCAAAAACCAAATCCACAGCGCAAGCATCGGATAGACCGCTTGATCGAAGTGCATCTGCACCAGCGCAAAGCAGGGGGAGGCAATAAAAAGAGCCACCGGAACCGCCGGTCTTTCCGGTACCATCCGCTGGGCAATCGCCAACAGGGGAACGACCGCCGAAGCCGCCAATATCGGGAGCAAAAAGACCAAGAAATTTAGCATGCGACCGTGTTTGGCATCTCGCGCACGGGAGATGTTCGCCTTGGGAAGAGGCCAAACCGCCTCGGCCATTTCCCCGATGGTGATATACGCGAGGAGCTGACCGGGGGGCTTGCTCGGAGAAAAGCGCTGTGAGGGCATTTGAATGAACTTCTCATAGTCGCGAAACACTTTTTCTTTGTCCAAGCCGACCGATCCGGTGCGCGCAAACTCCCCGTGCCCGCTGAATTGGGCGTGCTTGCGCAACGCGTGTACCCCTTCGCCGATGCTGAGTGCCGGCCCCCACTGCATCGCCATCGCAGCCACAAACAGAAGGGGAATCGTGCCCCGATAGTTGCTTCGGTGCAACCACGCTATCCATCCGAACATCGCCAGTAGGAAGGGCAGGGCAATCGACCACTGCAGCGGACGCTCGTGCAAAGGCCAGTGCCACGCCTCGATTTGGTGAACCGTCGGAAGGTGAAAGACCAGGCTGAGCAGCGCCCCCAGCCCCAGTACGAGAGATAGCACAAACCAAGAGCGGGGTAATTTTTTGTCGGGATTCTTTTTCATTGTACCTCAGGTGGTTAATCTAACTGTCTAGAGGGAGGTTTTCATGAAAGTTGAATGTTTTACGGTCGGAATGTTCGCCGTCAATACCTATTTGGTCACCGACGAAGCAACCGGACTCTCCGCCATTATCGACACCGGGGAAAGCGACGAACTGGTACGCCGCCTCAAAGCCCGCAAGCCGAACATCGCTATGATTTTGCTTACCCACGCCCACATCGATCACGCGGGCGCCCTGTCCTTGTTGCAAAAAGAGTGGGACGTGCCCACCTACATGCCCCGTCTCGAGCGCCCGCTCTTTGAAACCCTCCCCATGCAGGGAACCATGTTCGGCATGCCGTCCCTAAACCGCCCCTGCGGTCGCATCGATCACGAGGTGGACGACGGCGATTTCGTAATGCTCGGCGAGACCAAGCTCTCCTTCTTTTCCACGCCCGGCCACACACCCGGCCAAGGATGCTGGCACGACGACTACGACATCATCGTGGGTGATACCATCTTCGCCGGCAGCATCGGTCGAACCGATTTTCCCATGAGCAATCCCCGTCTGATGCAGGAGAGCCTTCGTCGCTTGATGCAGCTCCCCGGAAGCTTGCGCGTACACAGCGGTCACGGCCCGATGACCACCCTTGGCCGAGAACTCAAAACCAACCCCTTTCTCGGTTTTATACGGCGGGAACGAGGATTGGCATAGTTTCGCCTACAGGCGGTTCAATTTCCACAACCCTTCCCGCTGAGATACTTCGGCTCGCTCCCGTCGAAGGTATACACGCTTGTTGAGCCTCCTTCATAATAGTAATTGCTGACCACGATCTCCAGCTTCCCGTCCTTTTCGATATCGGTCAACCCCACCAAACTGCCGCGCTCCCAGTAGGGGATGCCATTGTCCGGTTGGGACGGAACCATCGCTTTGTGGAAAAAGTAGGTTTTGACCACATCGCCCGCGAGATACCGTAGTCCGACCAAGGAGACGATGTCCGAATCTTCCGGCTGCATGACCGGTGCGCCATGACTGTTGACTTCAAAGAGTACCTCATCCGAACCATTGCCATCGAGATCGACGCGTGCCAAGACGGTAATGGGGACGGTTTCGGCTCCGCTCGCCTCCGCGATGAGCTTTTTATAGGTTGCGCTTTGGTTGCTTTGTAGTTTAATGTCGCGGTTAACCGTCCACGCCTCCCGCTCGACGCGTTTCTCCGGCAGTCGGTTATCTCCGCACGGTTCCACATCCTCTCCGGTCTCCCCGGCGCTGATCGTAGTCTTCCACTGCGGTATTTGAATCGTTCCCTCCTTCATTTTGGCAACCCCCGTCTCGAGAATGGTGCTCGTGCACTTGGACGTGTCGGATAAAATACTTCCGTCTTTCCAGCAAAACAACACCATATGTTCGATGATTCCCCCCGTCATCGAACCGGACTCCTCTGTGGCGGCCGCGTTTGCTTTCTCTTCGGGCTTGGTCTCCTTCGGCTCAGCCGAACGCGGTTCTTCCGGTGCGTTCTCGGACGAGAGGAACTGGTCGAGGCGCGTGTTTTCCAGCAGATTACAGGCGGAAAGGGTGAGTACAAGGGGAAGGGATATCGAAAGAGTGGGTTTCATGGCTTTCTCCAAAAGCGGTCATACCCCTCTATCAACAATGTTGCTACTTGGCTATGCGCGCTGTGAACGAACCTAGTCAACTCCAACGTATCGGTGCATTACTCCGGTCTGATCGGTTGTTAGTTCCTCTTGGGGGCGGCAGCTTGAAACGGAACAAATCGGGTACGGATACATGAGGTTTCCCTGCAAGGAAGTATCGCATACACCACTGCCCTCGCAATCAGGGGTATCTTCCAATGCGTCCCACGATCGGTAATCGACTTCATGGGGGTGGAACAGACCGAGATAGTGACCGGCTTCATGTGCGAG
>JAYYRF010000002.1:0-6416 GCA_036127535.1 Myxococcota bacterium
CTTTTGGGTTTGGGGTGAATTGAGAGATTATAACCATATGGAGTCTTTTGATCAAAGAGCAAGTGACGAAGGATACGGCATGACGGGTTGGTCAGACCGACTGATTTTGAAATTAGGATTGTTAATACCGCTTAGAACCCATCAAGTGTCACAACGGAGGGTCGAATCATACTGGGTTCATGAGAACGAAGACGCACAAAAATGAATGCAGACGAATGAGACTGACGGCGATTTATTTATGAACGAAGCGGCCGCAGGGGCTTCAATTTATCAATGTGATCCAATTGAATCGAAAAGAATCACGGATGGAAATGGCGCACTTATTTTGGTAATCGGTCGATGATTTTATTGATTTGATTGAGCTTGGGCACGAGAAGCGTTCGTATATTGGAGGCGCCAACAAAGGTATCGCACGCTTCAATTTTTGCAGAGGTAAGGATATGCTGGTTGAACGCGAGCAATTTTTTCTGAAACGATTGAATTGCAGCGGTGCTCTTCGACGAGGAAATTTTCAACAGCGCTTTGTCCAAATCGGCCGGAAAGGGATCGAAAAGCCCACCGGAGGAAATATATTGTCCGATTGTGACGAAGTCTGTATCCGCGCGATCGAGGTTGCTTACGATTGCATTGTTTTGATTGTTTATGATCTCCTGAACGGACGTCCAAATCGGCTGTAGCGATGCGGGAAAATTCTCTACAGAGGCAAAGCTCTCCTCTTCGGCATCTTGTATTTTTTTGGACAGCAAGATTTGGGATCGCAGTGGTTCCGGCATTTTATTTCCGACCGATGCTTGGTTTTCAAATGCACTGAGATCGACTCCTTGTTGGGAGAGTTGGCGTGCGATCTCTTGCATATCTTCGTCCGTATATCGGTCGGACTTGTACAAAGACTCTACCGCGATAACCAAATCTTCTCCATCGATACCAATCCACTCTATTTCGTCTGCGTCGGGCTCGATTAACTCTTCTTCCAAAAGATTGTAGTAGAGGTTTTGCACATCGACCATATCATCGGCCAAATCTTTTCCGGCATCCAATATGGCGAGAAGTTCGCTTCGGGCTTGTGAGTCGGCGCTCTTGAGATCGGATACGAGATCGGCTTGCATGGTCTCGAGATCTTGTTTGATCTTGGTGAGATCCGCCTCGATATCTGCCAAGTCTTTCGCGCTGAACTCTTCCGTTTCTTGTGGCTCAGCTGGATCGACAGGAACGTCGGGCACTTCCGCGGTGTCGGCTTCACCATCGAACACCTTCGCTTTTCGAAGCAAATTGCCGAGTAATTTAAACTCGCCGCTTTTGAAGTCCTCTTTAAAGGATTTGGCCACAACCGAAGAACCAGCCGATCCCTTAGAGACGCGGAAGCACAGTTTAGACCCCTCCATCTTTACGGTTCCAACACAAAACTTGGTTCCGCCACTCGCTTTTCGCAGCATTTTTCCGGTTGAGCGTGCCTTTCCTCCTTTTTTATCCATTTTCTGCAGGAAAATTACAATTCCGGACTCTCCCTTATTGTTTCCTTTGACAAAATAGAAGGTTCCGCTGTTGCTTCCTTGTGAGGAAATGATTTTTTTGAGCGGAGTTACGGAACTTTGAGCGTGTGAGTGAAGGGTATCGAGATCGGCCATCGTTTTCTCTTTTGTGGAGTTTGATCATTCTTACTTCTCTCCATAACATTGGAACCGGAAATCGCGCGAAACCTTTCTTTGGGATACTGCGAAGCATCCTATTCTCGTGGTTTTGTCGAAAAATTCTATTTGTGAATGTCGTGATCGGATATATTGAATCAGCATTGGGTGAGAAAGGGAACGATGTTGTTTTCGACAAAAGAAAAAGAGGGCTGGAGAGAGTACACACTAATATTTCTTCTCTTTTTCGCGATTTCGATTGCGATTACGTATCCGGTCATTTTGGATCCCACCGCGCTGGTTATCGGTGATGCAAAAAGTGATATTTGGGACCACCTGTGGGGATATTGGCGTACCGAAAAAGCCTTGTTGATCGACGGTCGGTACCCCTTGGATGAGCCGTATATCAATTATCCGGTGGGTGGATCTTTGTATCACGTCGATTTTTTGAACAGTTTGTTCATGCTGCCCATCAGCAGTCTTTTTGGTATGATTGCGGGATACAATCTCTTGGTTTGGATACATCTTAGTGCTGTGGGCGTGGCGATGTATGCGTTGTGCCGACGGGTTGTTCGAACCCGTGTCGGTTCGTTGATGGCTGCGGTCGTTTTTGTTTTCAATCCCCAAATGTTGTGCTTCACGTTGGCAAGCGGCGTGGCCAATCGGTTGAATCTTGTATGGATTCCCTTGTTTTTTATTGTATTGGATATTTGGATTCGCGGTCACAAGATATGGGCTCCATTTTTGTGTGCTTTCTTTTGCCTTTGTGCGGCGTTGGGATGCTGGCATTATTCGTACTATATTTTCATGCTGACGCTGTTGTTATCGGCAGGTACGATCCTCCACGCGCTGTTTACCCATCCCAAAAAACTTCTGTTTTGGTCAAAAAAATGGCTGCCTGTCGCCGTTTTGTGCGGTGTTGTCTTGTATCCCATCAGCAAACTCGCTTCAGAGTCTATTTCAAGTGAAAGCGAAGGACTCATATATCAGCGAGAGCATTTTTTATTCTGGGATGGAAAGGTTCCCATCAAACTGCTCAATGATTTTGCTTTGACCGATTACATTCAGATTTTTTCGTCTGGGCCGATGCAGACCAGCAATTTTGATCTGTTGTATGAAACCCCGTACATCGGGTGGTCGCTGCTCTTATTGGCACCCTTTGCCTTGCTCTCGCGCAAACGGATCCCCATTCTTCTCTTTGCGAGCGCATTGTACTTTATTGTGCTGTCGTTGGGTACGGAAATCAAATTGACACACAACGCAACGCCGATTTTCTCATGGGTTTTCTATGTCTCCGCTCGTGTCATTCCGTTTATGACGGCCCAAGAAGTGCCGTGGGAGTATTTAATACCGGCGAATTTCTGTTTGAGCTTGTGTTGTGCGTATGCTTGCCAGTATCTTTTGGAGGGATTTGAGGGTTGGCGTAGAAATGTGTTGGCCTTGGAATGGATGGCGATCTTTGTACTCGAGGCTTGCTTTATTAGTCCCTCTATTTTACCGGTACCGAACTCTAAAGTAGAGTATACCAAGTTTTACGAACAAATAGCGGAGGAGTCCGGCGAGTTTGCGGTCTTTGATTTTCCTTCTCGTAGAGATCGAAGCAATTTGTTGCCGACGGAATATTTCTTCTTTCAAACGATCCACAAGAAGCCGATTCCCTATGCGATTATGAACGCTTGGATCGATCAGAATGAATTTTGGAGCGAGCTAACACGTGCACAACAAAAAGGGGGGCAAGTCTTTGATTTCTCCTCTGTCGATCTCAAAAATGCACAAGGGTATTTATATCGAAAACGATTTCGGTACTTCGTTCTCCATAAGTCCTTACTGAATAAAAATAGTCAAAAACAATTCCGAGCGTTATTTGAAAACATGTTTGGTAATTCGATGTATGAAGACAGTTTGGTCGTAGTTTTTCGAACGGATAGAAGATGAAATTCATTTTTGCGCACGTGGTCGCTTTTGTTTTGGGTTTGGTGCTCGCGACGGCGGTTATTCTACAAATCAATCCTCAGTTTGCCCCCGGAGAACAGGAGATGAAGCCACAAAAGAGATCACCTAATTTTCGTGGACATCCTCCTCCGCATGATCAAAATCGAAGGAGACCTTGAGCGATTAAACGTCGCTTTGAGCGCTTTCTGTTTCGGGCGGTTCTATTTCGCTTGCCGGTGACGGTTCTCGAATCTCTTCGGTATGGGGCTGTGTTGGTAGAACGCTCTCGGTCTCAGGCTCTTCTTCGGAGGCTCCCATGTTGCTCGTCGCCGATTCTGCGGCAGTGATATTGCCCTCGAGTAGCTTTGCGACAGGTTTCGTCAATTCTAGACTTTCCAAAAGGATTTTGAGAACGGCCGTAATGGGAGCGGCGAGCAGCATGCCGGGAAGTCCCCAAAGCATTCCCCAAAAGATCAAACTGAGCAACACCGTAATGGGGTGGAGTTCCAGTGAGTCCCCGAGCAGTTTGGGTTCGACTACATTTCCGATAATCATTTGTACGGCACCAGGTAAGGCGACGACCATCACGAGAGAAGCAAGGCTAAAGTTTGGATCGACCAATACGAGTGGGATCGGCAAAATCATGGCGATTAAAGAGCCGATATTGGGTATGAAGTTTAGAATGAAGGTCAGCAGACCGAAAAGCATGGCCAAGTCCACACCCAAGAATCCCAGTAAGAGCCCCACCAAGATACCGGTTGTGGCAGAGAGAATAAATTTGATAAAGAGATACCGCTTAATCTTTTGCTCGATTAGCGTCATCAAAGGGGAGGACTTCTTTTTGGGGTTCCGACCTTCGAGCAGATAAATTACGAAGATGAGGATTAAAAACGTATTGGAGAGTAGATCCAAAATCGTGTTGGTCATCGATCCCATCAGACCGCTAATCGGAATGCTCTCGAGTATGTTTGAGAATTGAGAGATATCAACATGGATGTTGTACTCTGCGAGCATCGGAACGAGTTGCTCGTTCACCCAAAGGGTTGATTTTTTTGTTAAGGTCAGAATGTGTTCTTCGTATTCTGCGGATTTGTCTGCTAACTTTCCCAAGGATGACGAGATCAGAGAGCCGGTCAATACGAGAAGAAAGACACTGAGACTGAGGGTAAAAAAAATCGCGATTCCCTTTGGTAGTCTGATTTTTTGAACCGAAAAATCTACGACGGGAGCGAGCATGTAAGAAAACATGATGGCCAATACCAAGGGTACCATGATCGGTTTTAGCCACAGCAGGGCACCAGCTAAGAGGATAGCGGCAATGATCATTAAGCTGGCGAGTTGCAGTCTCGAGTGTAGGGTATTCATGATTTTTTCTTATTTAAACAGTAAACCCAAATTCAGGCGACCTGTCGTAATGTATCCGGGGGCGCTGTAGAGTTCCGCGCTCACTTGTATATTGGATGTTGGTCTCCACTGCGTACCGACTGAGGCAACCAGTCCTTGATAAGGACTTTTATTGTTGATGACGATACCATCGTCGTCTATGTAGAAGAACGTGCTCACATCCGTGAATCCAACGGCGAGATAGGGAGTGAAATTATTGCTTTTGTAACCGAAGAGTACATCCCCACCAAAGGTTGACCCCATATAAAAGTCCGGCATGGTTTCCGCACCTTCTTCAAAGGGGGTGGCAATTTCCGCGACGGTTTTCAGCAGTGTTGCATGATAGCGAAGTCCGTATTGAAGACCATTCTCTTCGGGTTCTCCAAAGCCAATTCCTGCTTCTGCACTGACGATGACATTTTGCGTACCCATGAGAGGAAGGGGAGGTACATAGCCCAAACTGCCATAGATCGTGCCTTTGACCGGTCCCATCTGAATCGAAGGGAAAGTGAAAGAGAGACGTGGACGCGGAAGCACCGGAACTTTATTGGTATCTTCGGTTTTGGTGTAGAACAGCACGAGTCGTCGATCGCAGCCGAGAGGGGGGATGACCGAAAGTTCTACACCGACCATTCCTTCCCCAGGAAGTCCAGGAATGGGGGCATGTGCTGGGCTAAAGGTTGTTGCGAGTGAAAAGTAGTTGAGTAGAAAGTCTTGTTGTGCGACTTCATCGTCTTGTGACCACCCCTCCGGTGGCCCAGAACTGGCGAAGTCCCTACATTCCTCGGCGACATAAGCGTTTGCAACGAAACTGGCGATGAAGATACTGAACATGGTTTGCCTCCTTTTTATGCATCAGTGTCCTTTGACAAGATAGAAATAAGAATGAATCTCTTTGAGAAGAATTTGTCTTTAGCTTAGCAAGAAGGAGTCTGTTGGAAAAGAAGTTTCTTTTTCTTTGTGTAGGGTTTCTCTCTTTGGCTTTACTTTGTTTATGCAACAGCATCGGAACCGATTTTCGGGTCTATGGTATCCATTCGGAAGAAAAGACAGAGGGTTCTCGCTTAGAGGACTTCTCTTCGCGAAGCCTTTTCTCTCTGAGCGATGGATGGTCAGACCGTTTCGCGCAGGGGATTGCGGTTATTGGAGCGGAATCAACCGACGATATCAAAGGTCTGAAGTATTTTCGGTCTCAATTATCGCTGCTCTTCTTGTCTTGCTTTCGAAGTGATGGGCATCGGTCGACCGAGTATTTTTATTCGATTTAATACGATGGCTCGTATGTAGGCGCAAAGGATTCGAATACGGAGATGGCGGTTTGAATATCGTCAAAGGATACCCCTAAGTGCGGTACCGCTCGAATAACATCTTTGCCCAAGGCCAAAACGAATACCCCTTTCTTTTGGGCTTCTTCAGCGACGAGATGTGCTTGAGGATGAAAGAAATAAATCATGTTGCTTTGGGGGGGGATAAAGC
>JAYYRF010000003.1:0-3820 GCA_036127535.1 Myxococcota bacterium
TTTCCAATTTGATCAAATGTCCCCCAAACACACTCACATTGGTCATGCTTTCCCGTCTCTTGGGCTGCATCGTAAACCTGCGGCACTTCCCCCAAACGTGCCGCACACCAGCCCTCGAACCATTGATCTCCATAAGGGTACTTGTATCCACCGCCACCATAATGTCCGTCGCAACCATCTTCCCACTCGGAGTGGGAGCACAGATACTTACCGCTATTTTGGCACAATGCGTAGGCTTGATACCATGAGATATACATCTCCGGGACAACACCAACTTCTGATATCGCCAATGCCGTCGTACTCGCGTCCGGCCAGTCTAAGCCTTGATCCGCATTTCCCAATTCTGTACCGTATACCGATATTTCAAACCGATCTATGCAATAAACGGGATCCTCCCACTCGTCTCGCACGGACACCATGTTATCCGGACAGAACAAATCAGATGAGAAAGACGGCTCCTCTTCTATCTCCACACCAGAATCTTCTACTTCCTCTGCCGATGTATCTGTTTGTTCGCGCTGGGTTGTGTACGAAACATCATACGTTCCGCTGGTACAAGCAAAAATGAACCACATTCTCCCCTCGCTACTCTTTTTTCCCTCGACAATTGCTTATACCACTTGGCTTCCTACTTCACACCTTTTAGACAACATTTCATGCCGTGTAGCCCGCCGCTTGGGTATTAAAAAGGGTTGCATACTGACCACCAAGATGCATTAAATCCGCATGGCGTCCAGATTCTATAATCTTGCCCTGATCGAGTACTACAATGCTATCGGCCATTCGAACCGTTGAAAAACGATGCGATATTAAGATGGCCAATTGATCTTTGGTCAAGCCGCGAAATCGTTCAAATATTTGCGCCTCTGCTTCTGCATCCATTGCGGCTGTCGGCTCATCCAATACCAAAATATCTGCATCTTTACGCATAAACGCTCTGGAGAGGGCAATCTTTTGCCACTGTCCCAAAGAGAGTTCCCGACCCCCAAACCACCGACCCAAATGGGTTTCATACCCATCCGGAAGCTGATCTATAAATGGTTTGGCCATTCCTTTCTGTGATGCCTCTTCCCATGATGCCTGGTTGTCTATATTTTTGAGATCACCCACACCGATGTTTTCACCGACACTAAACTGATATCGTAAAAAATCTTGAAAGATAACGCCAATGCGCTGGCGTAAGGTTTTGGGCTCCCATTCTCCAAGAGAGAGACCATCGAGCGTGATTCGACCTTTTTGGGGGAAATAGAGTCCCGAAAGTAGCTTGATAAGCGTCGTTTTACCACTCCCATTGTGTCCGACAATCGCCAATTTTTCACCGGGTGCGATGTGAAGGTTGATCCCCTTGAGAGCGGGTTCTGATGCCCCCGGATAGGTGAAATATACATTTTCAAATCGAATCCCATCGCCGGGACGCGGCCCTTGTACTAGGGTACCACCACCGCTTTCTACCGTCTGTTCCAAATACTCGTACAAATTTGATAAATACAAGTTGTCTTCATACATGCCACCCACACATTGTAGAATCATACTAAACGACTGCTGACCTTGCTTAAAAGACATAAAATACATCGTCATCGTTCCCAGTGTAATCGTCGATGCCACTGCAGCAAAAGCAATCCAAAAATAGGCGCCATACAGGGTTATCATCGAAATAAGACTCAATAAAAATCCCCATATGCTGCGCTTAATGATCAGCTTTCGATCCTCTCCGTACAGATCGGTAAAAATGTCACCGTACCTCTTGACCAAACGAGGACCAATGCCCAGTAAGATGACCTCTTTTGCATAATCATCTCGCGCCACAACCGTTTCGAGATACAACTGCTCGCGTTTGGCCTTCGATTGCCAACGGAAAATCTGAAAGCCTTCCTGCGCAAATTTGTTCTCCGCAATAAAAGAAGGGATCGCAGCCACCATGAGAAGTAAAACCGCAAGCCAAGAGAAAGACAACAAAATCAAGCCATAGGAAACCAAAGAGATGGCATTTTGTATCAAACGGAATGCCCGTTTGACCAAACTAAGGGGGCGAACCGAAGCTTGACGGCGTGCACGGGTCATTTTGTCATAAAAATCTGCGTCTTCAAAATGACTCAATCCCAGCGTCAAAGCCTTTTCCAAAATGATTACGTTTACCCGATTGGAAAGCTGCGCCCGCAACAGAGTCTCACAGATACCCAAAGCACGGTTAAAGGCAGCAAAAAGAGCGACCAAACCCGCTTCGAATGCAATCCAATATACGACCCGACTCGTATCTTTCGAATCGATGGCAAGCAGTACGGCATCGATCAATTCTTTCCCGACCCATGCCATCGCTGGAGGAAGGAGCCCGCCAAGGATTGTCAAAAAGGCAAACGCTACGGTTAAAGTCGGGCTCGTGTCCCATACGAGCTCAATCGCGCGCCTCGTGTAACGAAAAACGCCGAGATATCTCCTCAGCCATCCTGTCTCTTCTTTTTTTTCCAAAAGAATCTCCTCCTCTTCCGAAGAACCGATGATTATCACTTTCGCATGTTCTGAGTCCCGTTCAACATGCGCGATGATGTGCGATCATATACACGAGGCGCGGCTGCAGCAACCCCCGGACGTCAGCCTCTCAAGCTTCGCTTACATTCGCTTGCATATGCGGAGATCTTGAATCGCGGATTTCAATACGCGCCTCGAATGTTTCGAGATGCTCTGCACCGAGAGATGCAACCTTTGGAGAGGATCGAAGGATAATCTTTCGTAGGGCCGTCGTATCTGACAATGCCTGAAGAACCTCCGGTGATACCTCAGGTTCCAATAGATACGCGACGTCGCGGCAGCGATACCACAAATACCCCTTGGTTTGCTCTAAGACAATGGGCTCTTCAAAACCAAAACCGTCTTGTAAACGCCAGGTCTCGAGCAAAATACGGGAGGATGGCGACTGAACCTTTTCCAAGGAGTAGTGGAGAAATCCATAATCCGATGATTCTCCACTCTGATCTTGAATCCGTTGTGCGGCACGCAGAATCCGTTCCATACCAATTTGATCCAGGGTCGAAGGACGTTCAACAGCATGCAAAAAATCGATGGTTTTTTGGATCTGTAGCTCTTCTGATTTCCCAACACGGCCTTTTCGACGCTTTAAATCTTCCGGAAGTTGCACCAAGATATAACGGCGGGCTTCTTCCCCTTTCATCGCATTGATTTGAAGAACCGCTTCTGCAGTACTCGCTGAACCTGCGAAGAAGTCAACGATAATGTCTCCTCCTTTCGTAGATGCTAAAAATAATTTCTTAAGAAGCCCCAATGGTTTTGGGAAGGAAAACAGTTTATCGCCCAGTAGAGACTCTAGTTCTTCTGTCCCCCTACGGCTGGTCACCGGTTCGGTTTCTCCGGACAGAATACTGCGTATCACTTTTTCAGAGCGACGCATCTTTTGCACAATGCGAAAAGTATCTTTACTCTTGCCACGTTGGACTTTGTATCCAACGATTTCAGTGTTTAGATTTTGGGAAGCCAGCGGTATACCCCAGCGCCATACGAAAGGAACCTGATTTTTTCGAGAAGGAGGGGGATACACCTCTATCCAGCCCTCTTTTTTTTCGAGCGAAATTTCATAAAAAACTCCCCTTTGTCCATGGGGATTCACATAGAATGGATAATACAGACGCGGTCGATTTCCCCGATGGAACGCTTCGTTACTGTTGTAAAGGGGATGAATATTAAACGGTCCAATCTCATCTCGATATTTGAATGACTTCTTAGCGTCCTTGAGGGTGTAGGTACGGGTCTTTTGACGGTTCTTCGCATAAAAGAGAACATATTCATGCTGCTTGGCAATATGGCCGTA
>JAYYRF010000004.1:0-5682 GCA_036127535.1 Myxococcota bacterium
AAACTTTTCCTTTGGAGACTATTTTAAGAAAGAAGCCATCGAGTATGCTTGGGACCTTCTCACCAATGTTTTTCAACTCGATCCCGATCGACTTTGGATCACGATCTATGAGGATGATGACGAGGCCGACGCCATTTGGCGGGAGATACCCAACGTCGACCCCAATAAAATTCAACGCCTGGGAGCCAAAGATAACTTTTGGTCAATGGGAGACACCGGCCCTTGTGGCCCATGCTCCGAAATCCATTATGATCATGGACCTGAATATGGTTCGGATCCGAATGGCCCTGCCGGAGAGACTGACCGATATGTTGAGATTTGGAACCTTGTATTCATGCAATACAATCGTGATTCGGAAGGAACGCTCACACCTCTGCCCAAACCGTCTATCGATACCGGGATGGGCTTAGAGAGAATCGCAGCGATCTTACAAGGGGTCTACTCAAACTATGACACCGACGTTTTTCAATCCATCATTCAACAGACAGCGCGATGGGCCAACACAAAATACAATCAAGACGATGAAACCGATATTGCCCTACGTGTTATCGCAGACCACGCGCGATCCGTAACCTTTCTCGTAGCCGATGGGATCATGCCGTCAAATGAAGGACGTGGATACGTTCTCCGTCGAATCGCTCGCAGAGCGATTCGATATGGTGTACGCATTGGGCTGAAGGAGGCCTTCCTTTACAAAGCCGCAGCGGTTGTCATCGAGCAATTCTCATCCCTTTTTCCCGATCTGCACGAGCGGAAAGATTTTATTCTCGAAGTCATCAAAGGAGAGGAAGAGCGCTTTTCCGAGACCCTCGAAAAAGGTCTACAAATACTCGAAGACGCCTTTGAACAAAGCGAGAGTGTATTGTCCGGAGATATTGCCTTTCAATTGCATGACACATTCGGATTCCCGCTTGATCTTACGCGTCTCATCGCATCAGAAAGGGGTTTTTCCGTCGATGAAGTCGGCTTTCAAGAACGAATGAAGAAGCAAAAAGAAGCCGGACGTGCCAACTGGAAAGGTTCAGGTCAGCAACGCCTCTCGCAAGACGTACAAGAGCGTGCGAAACGGTATCGCACGGTATTTTGCGGATACGACTCCTTGAGCGGGCAAAGCCGAATTTTATCCTTGCTGAACGAAGCGCAGACCCCCGTCGAACGTCTCAAAAAAGGAGAAAAAGGTGCATTACTGACATACAAAACCCCTTTTTATTCTGAAGGTGGCGGGCAAATCGGGGACAAGGGTCAACTTCAAACAGCCACGGGCTCTGCCCTCGTGACGGATACCCAACGACCCGTTGGAGAACTTACCTACCACTACATCACCGTGTCCAGTGGTGAACTTTCACTCGAAAGCGAAGTCGATCTGAGCGTCGACGAACAGCATCGATACAATACCCGTAGAAATCACACTGCAACACACCTTCTCCATGCAGCCTTGAGAAATCACCTCGGTACACACGTCACACAAAAAGGGTCTTTGGTTACCCCAAACCGTTTGCGCTTCGACTTTGCCCACCACAAACCGGTGAGTCAAAATGAACTGATCGATATTCAAAAAGAAGTACAAGAGGAAATTTTTAAAAATCGATCGTTGGACACCTCTTTGTGCAGCCAAGAGGAAGCCAAAGCCAAAGGTGCCCTCGCGCTTTTCGGTGAAAAGTACGGTGACGAAGTTCGGGTTATACAAATCGGTGATTATTCCACGGAATTATGCGGTGGAACCCATGTAGAACGAACCGGAGAGATCGGTGTATTTCATATTCTATCGGAGTCCGGCATCGCGGCTGGCGTGCGTCGTATCGAAGCATTAACCGGTCAAGAGGCCATCGCGTACCTTCAGCGAAGAGAGAGTCAGTACAAGCAAGCCTCTCTTCAATTAAGAGTACAAAACGATGATTTGGACGGAGCCATCGATAAACTCTTGAAAGAGAAGCGAGACCTCGACCGAGAGATTCGCACCCTCCAGCGTAAGATCGCACAAGCCAAGTCGGGAGATCTAACAGCAAAGGCAAAGGAGATTAATGGCATAAAGGTTTTGGCGGCCGAATTTGAAGGCGATCCTAAAATGCTGCGTTCAGAAGCAGACCGACTTCGCAGTGCGCTGGGCTCTGCGATTATCGTTTTGGGCTCACGCAAGAAAGGGGTTCAACTAATCGTAGCCGTAACAAAAGATCTGACTCCAAAGATTCATGCGGGAAAACTGATCAAAGATATCGCTGCTGTTGTTGATGGCAGGGGTGGTGGACGTCCGGAT
Organism: Myxococcota bacterium; assembly: GCA_036127535.1. Classification (GTDB taxonomy): domain Bacteria; phylum Myxococcota_A; class UBA796; order UBA796; family UBA796. The sequence goes on from JAYYRF010000004.1 coordinate 2,255, forward strand.
ATGGCACAAGCTGGGGGCAAGAACCCGGATGCACTCCCCGAAGCTCTCGAGAAAGCGTATGAACTCGCGGGAAATATCTTTCCCTAGCGCGTGTAAGCGCCGGCTTTCACTTTCTTTACAATCTCTACGTGCGCACGGAATCCACTTTGGAGACCCGCCCGCAAAACGAAGGGGATCTCGCTACCAAAATCGGCTAGCCAGCTACCCTTGCCAAACTTTAAACGAGCGATCATCGTAACGCGTGATTTGTGGACATCTCCTGGTGAGACGACATACATTCCATAAAAAGTGTCCACGTCCAAAATGGTATTAAACATCCAAGAACGTCGCTTGGACTTTGTAGACTGGATTAAATCTGTCTTTGTTTTTTGATACTGTTCCCATATTTCAGGTTCGACAAAGTCAGCTTTGATCAATTCAAACGGACATACGAGCCTACCGTCCGGTAATTCGAAATAATACATCCGCTGAAAGTAGGTCGCATAGAAGAAATCGAAATCACCGAGCAGAAATGTATCGGTATATGGTTTTTTCACAACGGGGTCTTCCCCGTGTCCCAAGAGCGTGCACGCCACTGCTCCCAACATATGATTGGGCAGCTTATTTTGATGCCAAAAGATACTTCTCGCAACCGTTTCCAATTCGAAGTCTGTGTCTCCACAACCGGAAACATAGGTCAAGTATCCTTTTTTCATCGACTTTAGCCGAACTTCATCGTGTAACTTCTTCTTATATTTGGATACGCTCGCCTTTGCCCAAAAGTTTGGATCTGTCAAAGCATTGTTGAGAACCGCTTTACCCGGACTGTAACGCAAATCAATGGCAACGGTCTCTTCTGCGGCATTTCCCACCATTGGAAACAGCATTCCCGTAGCCAAGCTGCCATAAATAAATTCCCTTCGATCAAATCTTTTGGGTATGGGTTTCATAGGCACTCCTTTGAATAAGTTGTATCACTATAACGCAGTGCGTTTCCGGTGACCCGTCATCCTCTCTAACAACGCCTGAGAATAAAAATTATTCAATGTGAAAGATGTTATATATGGTTATAGTTTAAACGTACTTACACCACGATTTATCCACTCTACACGCCAATTATGTACCTTACTCTACTCAGCTATGCTTTTTTTTCCGGATGTGCATCTTTACAGGCGCAGCGAAGTGGCATCGACTTCCAAGAAGGTCCCTTTCAAAGAATCTATGCAGAAAGAACCGACTCGGAATTGCTGGGCGTTGGGAGCAAAGAGATTAAACTACTCGATCAGACGACGACCGATGAGGGCATCGCATTTCGGTTTCAGTCACGCCCGATGTGCCTCAAAAGAGATTTTTATAACGATATCCTACGAAGTGAGAAGTACGGGAAAACATTTTTGGGAAATACCTTTGCACAGGGTCAAACCTTGGGGTGGCTAATCGACCTCGGGATCATAGGGGGTACCTATCTTGCTTTGACCCAGTTTCGACAAGAAGATACACAACTTTGGCCTGAACTGACCACTCTTTCCGTAGCAGCTGTTGGTATCAGCATCAATAGTTTGTCCATGTACAACGCCTTGGAAAATCGTTATCAAGAGTCCACAAGCGAAAAAGAGAGCTTGGTCTCCTGTGGCAATTGGGGAGTCGATAGCGAGATAGATCTCACGGGACGTGATGATCTATCTTCGTTCGCCGCGCAACGCTCCGAACAGAAACTCATACTCCCTCGCTCCGAGCTCACAAAGATGTGGCTGAATCAGAAAACAGCAGATCTAACAATGACCTGGAAAGCCAAAAGTAAGGATTTCTCTAACAGCGAGGCCTTGGAACAGACGTTAAAGATAACCCCTCAACCCGAATGGTTGTGTAGCATCATTGCTTCTGAAGAACTCAACAACTATCTTCAAAGCCAACGCCCAAAGGACAGCTTTCCTCTAACAAACGAGCTCTCTTGCACAGAAGAAATGCGATCGTCTATCTGTCAAAATGGAATCGTCTTGGCTCAAAGGAGCCAATATGATTTACAAAGTGGTTCCTTCAAACACCCAAATGGAAGACTGAAACTTGACGATGTCGAACAATACATTCGCGAATGTGGCTCAGATAAGGAATGGTCAAACACCTTTGAAAACGGCGTCTCAACCCTGATAGAAGAAGGCGGTGGCCTGGTTGAAATCGGAGAACTGATCGATACCCACGACTCTTTTATCTCAACCGAGTACTCCGGTAAGATGAAAAAAGATCTGCTTCGTTACTCTTTCCGCGGGATCATGGAAGAGTACGATAGAGAAGGTCAGCTCTATCTCTCTAGCACGCTGATTCGCTATTTGGATGACCCGGGAATTCCCGGACGAACGAGAAGTCGGTATCGGAACAAAATTAGAAAGCAACTCGAAGATGGTTACCAAAGTTGTTCTGATATATGGCCTTCTCCGACGGCCCCCTGTCTCGAAAGTTTCATCAAGCTCATCACCAGTAGCAATGAAATGAGTCAATTTTATCTCCAAGAGCAATTCAACACCTGCACAGAAGAAGATATGCAGTTGAACAAGTTGTGTATTATTCCCCTCATGCAACACACAGAGATTTTCGGCACACGTTGGAAAGATGGTATCGAACGCGACTGGAAAAAATCCGTCTATCGAAATGCACGAACCATGTTGAAGTCCAAAGGTATGCCCGCCAAACGAATCAACCAAAGCCTCGTGTACCTTACGAGTTGGGAACCGTATCTCGGTACCGATTGGAAAGATCGTTTCGTATTGCTCAACATCCGCCCCCTCGTCGACGATATGCTCTCGGTTCAACTCGAAGATCAATCCCCCTCCTCATACGAAATCTCCGCTAAAATCGTCTCAAACTATCGAGCGGTTCTGGGTGATAAGTGGTCTCGCCGGCAACGAGACCGCATTGACAAAGAGCAAAATCGATGGCTGAACCAAAGCGACAGAGCGGCGAGCCGTCAGAAGAAAGCACTCAGACGGTCTCGGTGCTCAGTATGGAGCTATCCGTCGATTGCGGCTTGTAGTTCTCGATACATGGGTTTTGAGGAATGTACTCCAAAGCCAACGATCACTAAACGGGTATATCCGGACTGCTCTCCGATGAAAAAATCAAAGTGCATTTGCCCTTGAACCCTATAGACCCAAGGCTTCTTGCAGTAACGCATTCAACTCTTGGCGCTTTCGAGGCTTGTCACACGCGCGCAAGAGCTGGCGCAATCGTTGAATCGGCACATCCGGATGATCGGAAACGAATGCAGAGAGAGCTCCTTCATCGTTCATAAGATGCTCGCGCATCGTATCTATCCTCCTTTGACGTTCTGCTTCTACCTGCTCAGGATATTCCAAACGCTGTTGTAAAAATTCCAAAACCTCTTCATCGGCTTCTCGCATTAGATTCACAATATGACGTTCTAAACGGCGACGAGCGGCAAAACTATCGAGCTG
>JAYYRF010000005.1:0-9074 GCA_036127535.1 Myxococcota bacterium
CGCTCTAAAAACGCAGTATTTGAGCACCTTCATCTATTTGAAGAGGAGAACTGGGGACTGGTTATCTACGACGAAGTTCATCTTCTTCCGGCTCCGGTATTCGGTGCAACAGCAAGCCTGCAAGGCCGCAGAAGGCTCGGATTAACCGCCACTTTAATCCGAGAAGACGGCCGTGAAGGTGACGTTTTTTCCTTGGTCGGCCCCAAAAGATACGAACTCCCTTGGCAAGGTCTTCAAAAACGCGGTTTTATTGCGAAAACATCCTGCTATGAAGTGCGCGTGCCCTTCTCGTCCAAGCACTTTGAGGAATATAAAAAAGCATCTTCCCAAAAGAAATTCCGTTTGGCGTGTTCCAACCCAGCAAAACTTCGCGTCATACGAAACCTTGCAAAGCGTCACAAAGAAGACAATATACTGATCATTGGTACCTACGTGGATCAGCTCAAGATAATATCCAAGCAGCTTCGCGTACCTCTGATTACAGGCTCAACCCCACATCGAGAACGCGAAGTCTTGTTTGCAAACTTTCGCTCCAGCAAGATCAAGGTTTTGGTTGTGAGCAAGGTCGCCAACTTCTCGATCGACCTACCTGACGCCAATATAGCGATCCAAGTATCCGGCACCTTTGGTAGTCGACAAGAAGAAGCACAAAGACTGGGACGCATACTCCGTCCTAAAAAGAAAGAAGCCCGTTTTTATACGGTCGTTACGCAAGATAGCAAAGAACAGGAATTCGCTCACAGACGACAGATGTTCCTAACCGAGCAAGGCTACCGCTATCATATAGAAGACGCTGAGGCCTTTCTGGCCTAGTCAATCATACTTTGAACAGGGGATTCCATGTCCAACGAAGAGACAGAGACAGAGACAAAAATCAACCTCGATTCAGAACAAAAGCCCAATAAACGAAGACGAAGAAGACGAAGAAGAAAGCGATCGTCTCGGACAGGCAAAACACGCGAGAGACTACCGTCTTTGCAATCTCCGGAGCGTCAAAGACAATTATTGAACAAACCGTTTAATTATCCCAGCGTGAACACACCAAACAATGCAGCAACACGCGATCGATACGCCTTAACCAATGCACAGCTCAGTGGTTATCTTAGCAATCTTTCAGAAACCATCCTAAAAGCACTGTATTCAGCTCTTGGTGGACAACCAACGCGGGTATCGAGCCTCGATCGACTAATACAGCTTACCGTCCGTGCTTTAAAGCAAGAATCTCGGATGGAAGCCTTTGTTAAAACACTCCACCCAAAAGACCGTCGCGCACTGGTGATTTTGATGCATTGCGGAGGCTTAGGGCATCACAAAGCCTTAATAGAAGAACTGATCCTTTCATTGGGGGGATCTGCAACAGAATGGACAAGAACACTCAATCATCTTGGAAGCAAAGGAATTGTAACCAAAACAGAGACGAAAAATGGAAGTTTCTTTTACGTCATCCCTCCTGTTTTGATGCCCTACCTCGTGGAGGTTCTCGCGCACGATCTTTCTCTACCCCTCTTTGAACACAACGATTTACGAATTATCGATCACAGAGAATTTAATCCATCATTGGATTTTTCATTAATGACGCTCATCACTTACATTTCGCAGCGTCCCCTGCAACTTACCCAACAGGCCAGTATTACCAAGTCTCATCAAGACGAGCTGGATAAGTTTTTCCATCAGCTGTGGGAAGCATCTTCTGATCTGTTCAACTTTCATATCACCTTTTTGATGCAGCAAGGAATTGTAGAGTATCGCGACAACAGTCTCAACATTAACCACTCTGTGGTCGAGGAGTGGATTCATCTCGGTCCTCTCAACCAGCGCAAACTTCTCATCTCAAAACTCGATCGAGACTTCCCACTCGTAGAATGGATATTATGGATTCTCAATGAAGCCGGAGATAAGTGGATCGCAGAAAAGCCTCTACAGAATTTGTATCGCTGCTGGCGCCGAGGCGATGATTGGCGACAGGTCTATGCATCCAATGACTGGGAAAAACTACAGGCAAACCGAGATACATATTCATTTGCCAATCTCATTAGCCAAGGAATTTTGGAACTGGGTACATGGGGGAGTGAGAAATTTTATCGTCTATCACCGCGCACCAAAGCCTTGGTGACCGCAAAACCAGAAGAAGTCTTCCAACAATTTTACCTAATGCCTTCCTTTGATATTGTAGCACCCGCAGGATTGCCGCTGGAGATTCTATACCAAATCGGTGAACTCGCAGAATTGCAAAACTGTGACAGAACCAACAGCTACAAAGTTACGGAGCACAGCATTGAGAGTGCGTTAAAAAGAGGCTGGAAACGAGAAAGCATTTTGAGCTTTTTCAGAACGCACAGTCAAATTGGTTTACCTGAAAATGTAGAGCAAACGATTCGCGGCTGGGCAGGAACCCAAGGCGATGTCGAGTTTCACGAAGCAACACTTCTCTTCATTCATCGTTCACAAATCAAACGCTTTGAGTCGAGTCGGCAATACAAGCCATACGTTCTCCATCGCTTTACGGCTGGTCTTTACGCTATCGACGTATCTCGCAAAGACGAGCTGAAAGAGCTGCTTCGAAACGACGGCTTTCATCTCAATAAAACGGACTACACATATTTGAACAACGGAAACAGTGCGAAAGTAAAGTCGCTGCTGCACGAACAGCTCTTAGAGTCTCAAGAGCTACAAAACGAACTCTTTGAACTGGAACAAAGTATAGATATACAACCACAAGAGCTCGAACCACTCAAAAAGAAAATCAAAGAAAGCCGTAAAAAACGATCTTCTCTCCCGCCGCGAACGTCTCCCAAAGAGACGCGCGTCATTTGTGAGCAAGCCATATCGGAACATAAAAATCTCAAAGTTCTATACGTTACAAAAACGCAGGAGCGACGCTTACTGCAACTCACTCCGGAACGGATCGCGGTCACACCGTCCGGAAACCAAGTTTTAGTCGCAACGGATCAACAAACGCAGCAGAGGTTGAGCTATAATATTGTTCAAATCGAGCGAATTCAGTCCATCTAGCAACCAAAAAATGTTTTTTTCACATAAGCATTGCAAACGGATGGCAATTAATAGGCTATCTTTGTGTAGGATCTTTCGGGAGGAATAAATGTCAGAGCAAAGCTTTGAAAAAGAGCTTGAGAAGTTAGAAGTGTGCGTTGAGGCTCTCAATCAGCCCAACATCGCCTTGAACGAGTCTTTGCATAATTTTGAAAAAGGCGTCGCTCTATTTCGCGATTGCCAAGAACTTTTGGATCACGCTAAGCAGAAGGTTCTAACGCTCCAAGCGGAGCCCGAGACTCCCACCGAGCCAGCGGAAAACTTTGAAGCATCCATCAAGAGTTTGGAAAGTTGCGTAGAAGAACTTGGAAAGTCTAATATTTCACTAAACGAAGCGCTAATCAACTTTGAAAAAGGCGTCACGCTTTTTCGTTCCTGCCAAGAGCACTTAAATCGTTCCAAGCAGAAAGTTATCGAGCTTAAACTCGTTGGCGGCTCCGTTCAAGAAACACAAAAGCAGAAGTAGTCGACTATGTTTGAAGGTACAGTAAGAGATACAGAAGGTGAGAACAAAAGACAAGCCCTCTCCATGTTTCTATCCATTTCCCTGATCGGCGGCACTTTGCTCGCGCTCACTTTGGTCGGCACAGGTGTAGCAGAACAACTACTGGAAGAAGAACCCGTAGAGGTCACCTTCTTCAATGCGGCTCCTCCCCCTCCTCCCCCCCCTCCACCTCCGGGTGGAAAGAAGAATAAGAAAAAGAATAAGAAGAAAAAGAAGAAAAAGAAAAAAATTGAGCAGCCAAAACCCGAATTGGTCGAACCTGATTTGGAAAAGCCCAAAGAAGAGGAACCTGAACCAGAGCCCGAACCAGAGGAAGAGGAACCCGAACAAGAAGAAGAAATCGAAGGCGGCCAAGAAGGAGGTGTCATCGGTGGCGTTGCAGGAGGCGTTGTCGGTGGTGTCGTCGGCGGTGTCTTGGGCGGTCAACTCGGCGGCACCGGATTTTCCGCCGTCCATTGGAGTGATGTCAAACCAAAGCGAAAGGTCAAACCTAAATTTCCGCAAGCAGCAAAGGCCCTCAATATTCGGGAAGCAAGCTGCTTTGTACATTTCTACATTGACGAAAAGGGAAAACCCGAAAAGGTAAATATCGAAAAATGCGCCAGCGTATTTCACGCCTCCGTAGAAAAAGCAGCGATGAAATGGCGGTTTTATCCTATGAAGAATTCTTCAGGAAAGCGTGTTAAAGCCAGCTTTAAGCTGAAAATAAAATTTAAATTAAGATAGCCAACAATTATGAATGAGGTTTTTTTATGTATCTGATAAAGTGCTGTGCACTTTTGGGAATGAGTCTTCTCCTACATGGACCAGAAGCAAGTGCCCAAGAGCCTGCGACAAACCCACCAACGACGCCATCAACGGAAGCCCAAGCCCCTGCTAACCCATCCAGCGGACAGGCCGCTAGCCCTGATGCAAACCAAGCATCCGGTTCGGAAAGCGCTCCATCGAATGCCGCACCCGCACCAAAAGATGCCGGAACTCCCCCTACAACAGGCACAGACACCCCTACAACAGGCACAGACACCCCTACAACAGGCACAGTTACGCCTCCGACAGGTACAGAGGAGACACCGAAAACAGACGCGGAAGGTGTAACACCAACCCCTCCTGTCGAAAAGAAAATAGACCCTCCAAAGGAAGCGAAACCCATTAAGAAAGAGAAAAAAGCGGATAGCCATGGTGGAGATGGGCACGTTGCTGGTCAGTTTACAATCGAAGCGATGTGGGAGGCCTCGAGTACGCCCGTTCGTGTCGTGTTGGTAACGCTTTTGCTCATGATGATTGCCTGTTTCGCTGTCGGAATTGAGCGCTTTCTAGCATTGGGAACATCCAGAGGCTTATCAAACAAGCTTCGCGATGAGATTCAAGCTCTTTTCGGTAACGAGGCCTTTCAAAAGAGCAAAGTGCCGGATCAGATACAGGCGTTGATCAACGTAACGGAAAAAGAAGAGTACAAAAAGGCGTATCTGCAATCCATCATGGCCGCCGGTCTTAGAGAATTTGCAGAGAGACAGGACGACTATGGCATTGAAGCCGTTGAGCGTGCTTTGGAGAAAATCATCACAATAGAAAGTAGGGCTCTTGGCAAAGGAATGACAATTCTAGCGACAACGGGCGCAACCGCTCCCTTCGTTGGACTGGTTGGAACCATTTTCGGTATCATTAATGCTTTCTCTATGATTGGTTCTGCGGGTGGCGGTGACCTCATGACCTTGGCACCTGCCATTGGTGAGGCATTGATCACGACAGCCTTTGGAATTATGGTTGCGCTGGTTGGGGTATGGATCTTTAACTACTTCACTGCAATCATTGATGGCATCACCAACCAAATGACCATTCAATCACAATCGCTCATCGATTGGAGCTATAAGAAAATTGCTCCGCCAGCAGAACAGAATGCAGCAAAATAATTGATATTCGTACACTCTCTACACAATTGAAAGGAGCTTTCCAATGGGAATGCAAGTAGGAGACAAAAAAGGCGGTGCCATGGGGGACATCAACGTCACCCCGCTGGTTGATGTTGTTTTGGTTCTATTGATCATCTTCATGGTGGTCACACAAATGCTATCCAGCGGGATGGATGTGAAACTTCCCAAGGCACAAACCAGCGTCGAAGTTCGAGACATGGGACAGTACATGGTTTTATCCATTATTCCTTCTGCAGCATCTAAGGACGTTCCCAACGTATACATTGACCGTTCCCAAGTTCCTTTGGATGAATTAATGGGGGAAGTGCGATCGGAAATGTCCGTAAATAACTCTCAAGGGCTTCTTTTGAAAGGCTCCAAAAAACTCACTTGGAAAGAGGCCTATAAAGTGATGAATACGATTTCCGAAGGTGGAATCAACACCATGCTTTTGGCGACGGACAAAGAAAAGTAACCCTCCACAAATCCCCATGAGAAAGCGACATGTCCAAGAAGAAAAAAGGATTTAAAAGCCCAGCAAAGTCGGTGAATGCTGTTGGAGAGATCAACGTAACACCTCTGATTGATATCGTTCTCGTTCTTTTAATCATATACATGGTGGTGACCCCCGTCATGCTAAACCAAATGAGTGCAGAACTCCCTGATAGTACCGAGACGGTCGAACAGGAAGATATCCCGGAAGAGCAGCTCTTGGTTGCAGCTTGTGAAGATGGAACGTATGCGATCGATCGAGAAGTAAAAGATTTACCTCTCATCGTCGAAGCGCTTCGAAAAAAGATCAAGAAGAAAAAGAAAAAAACGGTTGTCTTTGTCGATTCACATCCAGAAACGCCCTACCCGCAAGTCGTAAAACTCATGGATGCCGTACGCGAAGCCGGTCATCAAGCCAATTACACGGCCAAAATTGGTTTGGCGTCTTTAAAAACCGACAAAGACTTTATCGCTTGTACTCCCCGAAAAGAATCACCGCCGGCTCCTGCTGCCGTAACCCCAACTGAAGGGGGTTAAATGTTTTCCTTTGATGCTTGGGCAAACTCTTGGCGTGAGACGTTTGAAGAAAAACTACACACGACCTTCGACGACCGATTTCCTACTCAGCTTGCGCAGGCCTGTGCCTATCCGCTCAAAACAGGTGGGAAACGAATCCGTCCGCTCTTTGTTTTTGCGGGGGCAGAGTCCTTGGGTGATTTTTCACAACAAGGAGCTCTCAATTCGGCTCTCGTTGTTGAATTGATTCACACATACTCTTTGGTTCACGACGATTTACCGTGTATGGATGATGACGACGTGCGACGCGGTCAGCCCACCGTTCACAAGAAATACGGAGAAGCCGCCGCATTGCTGGTTGGTGATGCCCTCTTGACGGAAGCCTTTAGTATACTCGTAGAAAATCCACATCTACCATCGGTTCTTCCGGTTATCGGTCAAGCCGCAGGTCTCTCCGGAATGATTGCAGGACAATCCTTTGATATAGGCTTTGAAGAGCCAATAGATTCAATAGAGAAACTCTCTCTTCTGCATAAAAAGAAGACGGGTGCTCTAATCGCTGCCTCCGTACAATTGGGTGGTATCGCTGCGGACGCATCTGAAGAGCAACTGCGCAAGCTTCGCGCATATGGTATAAACGTCGGACTCGCATTCCAACTTGCAGATGATATTTTGGATCAAGAGCAGGATCAAAAAGATGACGGACCGCCCAGTTTTGTAAAATTCCTAGGACGCGAAAAGACGCTTTTGGAAGCGCAACGTTATTGTCAAGAAGCCGTGACCCATATACAAGACCTTCCCAATCCACAAGCCCTCAAGGCGTTGGCTGAGTTCAGTATTTCTCGCACGCACTAAGCAGTATGCGTCTCGATCTCTTTCTTTTACGGCAAAAATTTGTGGACAGTCGCAACCAAGCCCAGCGATTGATCAAAAATAGATCCGTACGCATTAACGGTGTCATCGTGCAGAAACCAAGCCATCTTGTCCCCCAAAATGCACAGGTAAAAGTCGATGCTCCCTTGCAATATGTGAGTCGCGGAGGAAGCAAATTAGACGCCGCCATTGCTCACTTTCAAATCCAAGTTCTCAACAGAGTGTGTATCGATGTGGGCGCCAGCACAGGAGGCTTTACCGATTGTCTTCTCCAAAAGGGTGCCTCCCGTGTCTATGCTGTAGATGTGGGGCGTAACCAACTTGCGCCATCTTTGCGGAAGGATCCGCGTGTTGTATCCATGGAAAATCAAGATATACGAACTCTTCCCCCACTTCCGGAGTCAATTGCTCTTCTCGTTGCAGATCTCTCCTTCATATCGATTACAAAGTGTGTTTCGAGTTTTGCCCAAATTTTAGGGACACAAGGAGAAGGAGTCGTACTGATTAAACCCCAATTTGAAGCAGGGGAACTGGGTTATCGTAAACATCGAATCCATGATGCAACGCTAAGGGAAACGCTAATATTGAAATGTTGTCGGATCTTCGAAGATTCCGGTTTGACCATTCTCAATCGTTGTACGTCTCCCCTACCGGGCGCTAAAAAAGGAAATATAGAGGAACTGATTCATATCCAACCCGGCGCCACAAAATGATTTGGATGTTAGCCTGTTTGGACTCTCCCAAAGAGTTACCTCGTTCAAGGGTAGATGCCCCGGTCAGCGCCCAAATGGTCGAGTACGGTTCTTTGAAAAGCTTTATGATCACCAAGGGCGAACCCTCGTCCGCCATCGTTTTTCAAACCGATACGCTCGATGATGCGAGTAAGAACTGCGCATTGAAGCAAGCGCCAGAGAATACAATCTCCCTCGTTATATCGAACCCCTCAGACTCTAATTTGGCGAAGCAATACCTCCACCGCTATAAGATAGTAGAAAGAAAACTTTTTTGCTCCGAGTTATGATGAGTTGGTTTCAGTATATTCAGACGATGCGATCCGCAAGTGGGAATGGCTTTTTTTTTCCATCAGTACAACCTGCATTTCAAGCCCCGCTTGGAAGCCAAGAAATGACGGCTTCGGGGATGCCTTGGACTCGTATACGCTCTGAGGTATCTTGGTTCCGTATCACAACGCATCGATGTCCGTTTCCGAACATCCAGCGCCCCATCCGTATTTTACATCTGACCGATGTGCACATCCGCAATCGTTCAACTTGGCTGCAAGCCCTCTGCGATCTCATTTCACCAATTCAAAGCGACATCGTTGTTCTTACGGGAGATATAGTGACCAGGGGCTGGACAGAAGAGGCCGTAGAAATGTTTTTTCGTGCCTGTCCAAAGGGAAAGCTCGCAACTTTGGCTACGATGGGAAACTGGGAATATTGGTCTGGCATTGTTGCATCAGAGTGGAAAACCCGGCTCCAGAAGCACGACATCTCACTCTTAATTAATGAATGGAGCCACCTAGAGATGCTCAGCGTCATCGGTACAGATGACCACCTTGCCGGTTCCGCAAATCCAAAACTGGACCAAATCAAAAACAAACCGTGTTTAGCTCTCACCCATTCACCGGCCTATTTTGACCAGCTGCAACATCCTCAGATACATCTTACTCTCTCAGGACATTCCCATGGAGGACAAATTCGGCTTCCGTTCCTAAAAGCGCTTTG
>JAYYRF010000006.1:0-6605 GCA_036127535.1 Myxococcota bacterium
GATCGGTATACACGTCTCCGATGGTCGGTTGTGGACCGGCTGAGTACACCAAGGTACCGTTCGGATCGTAAAGAGAGTAGCTGTTCTCACCCTCTCGTAGCCCAGCGGTGTATTGGAGAAGGAAAACACTGCCATCGGATATGCAGACGGAATCCGTGGAGGTGCTCCCTTCGGACTCGGTGACCGAGTAGGTTCCAATCGAGATATTATCTTCGTAGACGGTGATGTACCCACCGTTCCATCCGTCTCCAAAATTGTCGGTCATTACGAGTTCATAACAGCAGTTTTGAACGGCTCCGTACCCATCCCCATCATTGTCCGTCATGCAGGCGGTACTCGAGTCGAGAGATGCGATTCCGGGAAACGTGAATTCATCGTTGTCGTCGCAATCCCCGTCGCACGTGCTGTATCCATCTCCATCACTGTCGTTTTGATTGTAAGACGGAGAATTATCGTCGCAGTCGGCATAACCGAGTACGGTGCTGGAGCCCACCCACGTCGAACCGTCCTCCTCACATTCCACACTGCCGTCGCCATCGCTGTCTCGTTCTGGAACGGGTGGAAGCGTGGTGTCGTAATCAGGGCTGTTACAATCGTTGTATTGACCGTCACACCGTTCATCGGCGTTGGGAAAGACCGTTGCGTCGTTGTCATTACAATCATTTACGCAAGAGGTAAATCCATCATTGTCCAAGTCACTGCGGTTTAGGGTTGCATCGGTATCGTCGCAGTCTCCGTCACAAGGGGAGGTGCCGTCTCCATCCATATCGTATGGGTAGAGGGCGGCGGAGTTATCGTCGCAATCGTTGTTGCACGAGCTGAATCCGTCTCCATCGAGATCGGTGTGGCTCAAACGCGCATCCGAATCATCACAGTCGGTTCCGGCTTCGATACCGTTGGGCGGGATCTGAGCACCCCAACCATCTTGATCTGCATCTTGCATACAAGCGGTGAGTGATTCGAGTTCGGCTGCCCCGGGATGGATCAGCGGATCATTGTCATCGCAATCACCATTACAAGACGCGTATCCATCCCCATCGTTATCGCGAAGATTTTGAAAGGCGTCGTTGTCATCGCAGTCTCCCTCACAACCACCGAGGCCATCCCCATCGACATCATCGTTATTCATATTCGGATCGTTGTCGTCGCAATCCGTTCCGCTCGCGACACCGAATTTTGGCTCATCGCTTCCCCAACCATCGCCATCGTTGTCCGTCATGCATGCGAATACCGCTTCGTGTTCCGCAACGCCGGGGAAGGTCAGGGGATCTTCGTCGTCGCAATCGCCGTCCTCCTCTGTAAATCCATCTCCATCATCATCTATGGTATTGGTGTCGATCGGAGGGGGAGACACTGCGCTATCTTGATCTTTTTCCGAACAAGCAAAGGGTAAGTATAGGAGGAAGATGGAAAGCATGGAGAACTCAAGAGAGATCGGTTAACATTAATGTAGCAGGTTCTAAAGATTGTACACTATGGCAATTTTGTTTTATTAGAATACACAAATCTTTCGATCATGGAGTTTAAAATGTTGCTGTGGATGGCTCTGGCGTGCGGGAAGTCAAATATTAACTTAGACGATTTCGAGCGTCTCGATATATTTTGCGATAGCGAAGGCGAGGCGTATGTGACGGAAGAGATCGATGGTGGCGCGATCGGGAACTCCGGTCGTTTAGAAGCGCAGCTCATGTCCAATGCTGATTATCCCCGAGAGTTGGAACATATCGCCAACGCGACATATATTTTGGAGAATCTCGATGTTGGCGGTGGAGAATCGTTGGGGCAAGCCTCACCGCTTGGCGAGATCGAAACGACCCGAGGAGAGGGCAACTGGCTCATGCGAATTGAAGGGCCAACCGGCTGTGTCGGAGAGGTAACGTTTGAAATTGTTGCGGCGACAACGTTAAAAATGTGCATTCCGGTCACCTGTGAAATCGAGTAGACAGCCACCTTTTTTGGGTGGGAGCTATCTTGTTTTAGAGCTCAGTAACCGCTGCAACTTGGCATGCGTTCATTGTGCCGTCTCGGAAGAGGCGCATCCGCATCACGAAACGTTGGGTTCTTTGAATCCGGAACTCGCCCGTCGCTTGTTTCAAAATTTGGCCGACAATAATATTCGATTTGAAACGCTGATTTTATTTTGGTTGGGGGAGCCTCTGCTCAACCCACATTTCATTTACATTTATCAAAGCGCGCTGCGCTTTGCCGTACGAAACGGAATCTTCTCCAAAATTGAGCTGCATACCAATGCTGCTCTCATGGATATCAACATTATCGATGCCCTAATCAACTCCGCCTCGGTTCCCCAAGTGATACATTTTTCGATCGACGCTTCAACCGCCGAGACCTATTTGCATATCAAAGGACGGGATCAATTCATTCCAGCCGTTCGACACACCAGTTTCTTTCTGCGAACCAAAGAGAGTCGGGGAGCGCGCTGGCCGCGGTCGGTCCTTCAATTTATTTTGGGCTCGAACAATGTCTCGGAAGCGTTCTCTTTTCGAGATCATTGGCTGCGGGTTCTGCAAGAGCTCAAGCAGCCCGTTCGTGTTGTCGCGGGTCGGGTACCCAGCGGAGAGGACTCGATCATCTTTTTCCGTCAAAAAGATTGTCCCACAGTGGCCGAGCAAGAAAAAGAAAATCAGATTTTTTCCCAGTTTGCCCAACAAGCCGGGTTGACCTTGCCTGAAAAGGCAGCAAAGCCGGTTCCATCTCAAAATCTTCAGCCCTGTTCAGGGTTTTGGAAAAGTCCGGTGATCGATTGGAAAGGAAATCTAACTTTTTGCACCCGAGACAATACCTTGCAAAATTCAATTGGATCCTTACAAGATCACTCCTTTGCAGATTTATGGTTTGGCGAACTGTCGCGGCAATACCGTGAACGCGTGTGCAAAGGGGATTACACAGGGCACTCGATATGTCAGACGTGTTTTATTCCACGCAGTCTGAATCATACCGATCTGTCCGAGGAGGATATAGAGAAAGTACGATTGTACCAGGGGGGGCAGTGAGTTCCATACGGCAGAAAATATCCAATTCATTCGAAGGCATTTTGGATGAGCTCTCTCTTCGTCGGGCGCCTGGTTTACCCAATCAATTGCATCTTTCTGTCACCGACCGATGCTTTTTACCGTGTTTGCACTGCGATATTTGGAAAAATGAGGCGGTCGATCTCCCGACCGACGATTGGTTCTCGATCATCGATCGATTGGGCGCATGGTGCGCACCGGCGGGTATGAATTTTGTGGGGGGGGAAACTTTATTGCGAACCGATCTCGAACAGTTGGTCTCGCGTGCGGTTGGGCATGGTTTTGAGGTCAGTTTCAATACCAATGGTTGGTTGGTCAACCAAAAGCGAGCACGATCTCTTTCGGAAGCGGGCGCTTCGATTGCCTATGTAAGTTTGGACGGATTTTTGGAAGAAACGGTCGACCACAGTCGCGGCAAGCGCGGTAGTTATCAAAAAGCACGAGACGCCATCGCTTACTTTCAAGACTGCGCTGGGATTCGCGTGATTGTTGCGTCGATTTTGCATGCGGGCAACGCGAACGAGTTTTCGGATCTGCTCTCATGGGTGCAAGAAGAAGGTCTCCAACTCGTGGTTCAGCCGCTCTATCAAAATTTTGGTGATGTAGCCTACGAAGAGGAGTGGTGGAAGAGCAATGAGATGTGGCCGCGATCGGAGAAGGAGCTGCGTGCGGTAACACAATGTTTGGACATGCTGATCGGTGCCCGGCAAAGTGGCTATCCCGTCTGCAACGAAGCGATGCAACTCGAAGCGATGAAGTTTCATTTTCGACATCCCGAACGAGACTCCGGTGTGAGTTGTAGAGCGGGGCACAGCGATCTGAGTTTTGATCCACAGGGGCGGATTCGTTTGTGCTACTTCTTAGATCCGATTGGCTCCATGTTTGAAGAGGTGGAACTGGATTGGATTTGGAAGCGGGCGGGAACCCTAAGGCGACGTTGGCAGGTCTCTCGGTGCGAGCGACACTGTAATTTGCTCAATTGCAACTTTGGAACCTAATGTTGTATTTGTGCTCCTTGCTCTTCGCCGCAGAACCTCGCTTTGAAGTACAGAGCAAGGCGTTGAACAAAGAGATTCATTATACCGTATGGCTTCCAAAATCTGTCGATCCCCAAAAAGAATACCCCTTGCTCATCATGCTGCACGGACTGGGAGACAGCGATCTCAACTGGAGTCGCGGTCGTGTCTTGGGGGTTTACCGATCCGCTGTCGATCAAGGATTACTCGAAGAGCATATTGTTTTGGTACCCAACGGTGAGCGTGGCTACTGGAGCAACCATTTGGATACAAGTCGGCGATATGGCGATTGGGTTCTGGAGGCCGTCTCCGATTTGGAACGTCGGTATCGCGTTGCGGAAGACCCTTCGAGAAGAACGTTGATGGGGCTCTCCATGGGAGCCTTTGGTGCGCTGAGTATCGGTCTTCAACATCCCGAACAATTTGGTCAACTCGTCGCGATGAGTCCGACCGAGATGGGGATTGCTGCATCGGAAAAACCGAATTGGAGTCTCTACACGAATGTTCTCGGCGATCCCATACACCAACCCTACTTGAACGCTTTGGAACCGAGGGAGTGGATCTTGCGGGGAGCCGGTCAAGAGCAGAGAATCGCTCTCATTTACGGTGCAAAAGAGCAAGATAAATTTTACCAAGGCGCGTTGCGATTACAAAGGGCCGCGGCTGCACAGGGAATTGAGATCGCTGTTCTCGAAGTGGAAGAGGGAACCCATAGCTGGAAGAGCACCTGGGTAGACACCAGCTTTTTGTGGTGGATGAGTTGGCTGGGGGAAATTCAGCGAGGCGACTAATTCGAAATATCGTTCTCGTTGAGATAGTTGGTCAAGTCTGTTCCATTTCTGCGCAGAGCATCCAGCGCTTGGTTCTTTGTAACGTCTTCTGGAAGCGGGAGGTCTCCCAGCAGCAAAGCCGCCCATGACGCAGCGACGGTGTCGGTTCCTTGGGGAGTGGAATAGGTGATTCCGATGTAGTAGCTGGCTAACATATTGGCCCACGAGGCACTGGTTTCCGGCTCTCCTTCCATCCAGGAACGTTGTATAACGGCCGTTCCAGCGTCCAGTTCAATCCAGCGGAGTTCGTTAATGTAGTCTGTGAGCATTTCCGCGCCCATCGGTAGGCTGGAGAGGATGGTGGATCGAAAACGAAGCGTTGTACAGGTCTGATCGAGGAAGCAGTTTACATCGCTCAGATGGGTTCTCTCATAGGAAATATAGTCATCAACATATACGTCAGAACCATTAATGATGGTGTTGCAGTACACGAGATCTTCGACGGGATAGGGAACTTCGTACAGCAAAGATACGCCGTATTGCTCGTCGATGTACAAGGCCTCTGTTCCGGTTGTTTCAATGGCCGCTGCGGTAAGAGGCGTGACGGTATATCCCTCTATGAGTGCATCTCGGTTGTCTTCCGTAAATTGTGCGAGGTTTTGTAGACCGGCGAGCAATTCCTCTTCTTCTGTATCCATCGTATGTTGGTAAATATAGGCGAGGAGTTCGTTCAGATCGGTTGGTGCTTCCACTGGAGCTTTGCAGGCAAAAAAGAGGGATAAAATCATAGGAGCATCCGTTGGGGAGCAAGGGCAGAGCCATGTACAGCCCATTATAATCGATGCGATCTCCCATTGTGCGCTGATTTTGCGTTTTGACGATCAAATCACCAACACATGTCTCATCTGCTTTTTGGGGCGTATCCGTATACACAGAACAACGATTCTGAAATTAGAAGATTGGTTGGACACACAGAAATCGTGAATATTCCGAGATCGGGCTGTTTGAATGCTCCCAGATTGGATACACTATTTTTGGAGGATTGAAAGGGGGTAATATGTCCGAGGAAAATGATGGATCGCTTTTGCGCGCTCAGAATGCAGTTGCTTTGTGTTCGATTGTTAGTTTAGCTCTTCTATGGAAGGTGTATGATGATCAGCAACAACAAATAGCGCAACTTCAGCAGATGCAAGACAATGTCGCGAAGATAGAAAGAGGTTTGAAGCAGGTCGAAAGCAAGCGCTTGCAAGAATCAGCGAAATCGCGCAGTTTACAAACGAAGAACGCGCTTTTTGCTGTCGTTCCGTGTAAGCGCAATCCCGGAGGGTTGTGTCCTGTAACGTCCGATCCCTCCCTTCGATTGGATATGGTCGACCGTATTATGAAAGAATCGGCCGATAAAGACTTCCAAGGCGTCAATCTACAAGGATTAAATCTATCGAAGATCAATTGGAACGGTGCGAATTTGACCTATGCGCAGCTCGATTACAGCGATTTTCGCGGTGCGGATCTCAGCAATGTCGATTTTAGCCATGCCAGCTTGATCGGAGCGGATTTTACCGGTGCGAAATTAAACAACACGACGCTGATCGGCGCCGATCTAGCGGGCGCCAGTTTGGAAAATGCACAACTGAACAACACCAAGCTACAGACCGCTAACCTGAGAGGGGTACACGCCTGTGGTGCCATCTTCAAGGGTGTTAAGCTCAGTGCCGCTTGGTTGCAGGGGGCAGCCTTGTGGGGAGCCGATCTGAGCGCTTCGAATGCCACCGGCTATTTCCGTGGAGCCT
>JAYYRF010000007.1:0-4416 GCA_036127535.1 Myxococcota bacterium
TATGAGGCCAAATTTTTTCCGGGGGTGCTTTTACATCGACGTAGCGTATTATTTCAATTTTGGGCGGCATCATAAAAATTCCGATCACAAAACTCAAAGCAATGATTAGCGTAACTATCGCAATTTTTTTCACCATCGGCATTCTCCTCGGTCAGTAGACTAACCCAAAAAACAGAGAGTAACAAGCGGGTTAGAACCTCGCGTAAGATAAACTATTGGCGAGAGAGTACCCCTGATATAGCCAAATTCAAGCTGAAGGATTCTAGAACCAAGTCGAATTGGATTTGCGACCCAAAGTCCGTAGAGAGAGCAGACCAAGATAAAGAAGCATCTGCCTGTGTATCCCACTCCATATCTCCGCCTTGCGACCGAATGGGAACCCGGTCAGACCATACTTGCTCGTGCAACGTGTTCGTCTGTGCCGTCAATAGAATCTCTTCTCCCAGAAGAAGGCTTGCATTTGTTTGGGTCAGATCCACATCGCAAAGGACGTCGAGTGTCATCAAACCCCGATTGCGTATCACGCTCAGCTGGCACTGCTGCTCGAAAGGATAGGGCACCCCTTCATAAATGGCGTTGGCCCACAACTGCCCGATACCAGAAAATTCCCCGTCGAAGTCGACAATACCGTCGCAATTATTGTCGATGTGATCAAAAACCTCTTCTGCACCCGGATGTACCTCGGGATCCCAGTTATCGCAATCCTCATCCTCGCCATAACCATCGTCATCGATATCGTCCGGAAAAGAGTCATCGCTGGGCGAAGCAGAAGTAGTGCTCGTATCATCGACGGTATCAACGGTCACCGTTTCGAGATTTTTTTCCGCGTCTTCTACATTTTGACAAGACAACAACCATAGAATCATACCGTCCTCACAATTCGAAATCCCAAGTAGTCCACGTCGGAAGCCGCATGCATCCACTTTCGCTTGCGAATGCGCGCTTCGGCTTGCCCACGATTCCAAGAACCGCCACGTACAATTTTGTAGTCCTCGTCGCTTGATCCATCCGGGTCGACAACCGGTTTATCCGGATATTCGTCATAACCATCCCAGCACCACTCCAAAACATTACCGCTCATATCGTAAATCCCCCAATCATTGGGTTGATAGGAACAGACGGCTATCGGCCCGAAGTAACGCCGGTTCACTTCGTAATGCCCCAATACGTCTAGATCGTCTCCACCCGCATACTTTGCATCTCTGCCCGCACGTGCCGCATACTCCCACTCGGCTTCCGTCGGCAGTCGAAAACCGCTGCTGTCAGCAATCGCTTCGATCTGCGGGGCATCCCCAGAAGGGATTCGATAATGGGGCTGCAGTCCTTGTCGCATGGAGAGAAGATTGCAAAATAAACAGGCGTCGTACCAAGATATGGTTTCTACCGGTCGAGAGCCCTTTTTATACTTACTGGGGTTTTGACCAACCACAACTTCGTACAGTTCTTGTGTAACAGGGGTTGTCGAAATCAAAAAAGACGAACGCAGCGTCACACTGTGTGCGGGTAAATCATCAGAATCGACGAAACCGTCGGGATCTGCACCGCCACGAATGTACGAACCGGATGGAATACGCACCATCTCGAGGGTAGCGTGCTGCACTTCCATGCAAACTTTAGAGGCCAAAATCGTCGCCGGTGCCGGCTGATCTCTCACATATTCCCTCTTCAAATCGGTGATGATTGCCAACGCTTCGGATATTGTTGTCCGGTACTCAATATTTTTATTACAGAGTCCTTCAAGTAAGGAGGAGAGAGCTTCGGGAATGTTGAGTTTGTCACCGTGCAACTTCTTTGGGTAAAAGTGCTGATGCCATTGCATCATCTCGCCAAGGCTGTCTCCTTTGTGAAAGCGCTTACCCAATATCGCCTCCCATGTAATCAAACCCAAGGCGTAAATATCTGCGGAGGCACTCACCTGTGCCGTCATAAAGACTTCCGGAGGCTGATACTCCCACTCCAAATTCAATGGCATACCCGGCATATGGTTGTGAAGTGCCAAAAGATACTGACTTCCAATATCCAAAAACTGCACCTTTTCCGACCAAAAAATGCGCTCGGGACACATGCCACCAATCATCATGCCTGAATGGTGAAGGAACTCCAAGTAAGAGAGCGACTGCTCTAAGAACACAATGGCTTCTGATGCCTTGAACGCAGTACTGTAGAGAGACAAAGGAGTGCCTTGTAACCGTTCGCCACGCAAATATCGCTTCCCTTCAAATTCCACCAATCCATCAAAGGACCACAAGTACGGATGCTCGAGCAGATGCCAAGTCTGAAGCTGATCTTGATACCAATCCCAGTTGTCCAACATGTTCTGTGGAATTTCGACAAGAGAGCCTTTCACATACGGGAGTACACCATCTTGAACGGCTAAAACAGAATCGGATTGCCGCTTCTCCTGCACAATGTTTCCGTTGATTCTTCGACAAAGACGCGTATACAAATCAACCCCGAGTACTTCTTTATACTCGTCCAGCTCCGCTTGTAACGATTTTGATTTCACTGAAACCTCCTATTGTTTCATCGTATCAAATCGATCGACAAAATGTAGAACCATGTAGATCATTATATTTTTTCTCAGAAAAATCCAACAAAGAGAAAACTTAAATCCTCCTGTATAATTACAGGTGCCATTACCCGTCATTTGCTGTTACAATAACACCATCAAAAACGATTGGAGAAAACCATGTATCGTTACCTTTGTCTCGGACTTCTCGTGTTCACATTAAGCGGATGTGCTGGCGGTCAAAAGAAGCTTTCACTGGAAAATCTTCTTCCCAAACAGTTGGAGTCCGTTCCCATTGGAATGTCGCTATCTGATTTTGAACAACAAAACAAACTCGAAGATTTTGAGAAAACCAACATCACCAAGGACATCTTCTACCTCAAGAAGACCTATGAATCCGACGTGTTGTTCGTTCAATACCAATTCAAAAATGGCCAGGTTGCCGAAGTCATTATCGGCTACGAAAAGAATTTTGCGGCGGAGGATGTTGCGAATAAACTCTATGGTTCTGCGGATGATGCCGGCCGTTGGCAAGCCCAAAGCAATGGTCAAAATGTGATCATTCAAATCTTCGACAATACGATTATTTACCGATAAAATCCGATTATTCTGATGTGCACTCCACGACGTCCGGGGTTTGGATGCCCCATCCGGTGCACTCCTCCGAGCACAGCTTCAGATCGCCTTCTGTACATGCCTCTCCGTCGAAGGACGGATAAATCTCTTCGCCATTTCGATACATTTGCGTAATTTGGGAAGCCGAACAGTCACAACCGCTGTAATGCTCAACCGCTCCGCCACGGGTTCCGAGATACTGAATCGTAAAATTCACCATGTAAGCGTCATTATCAAATACGCGAAAAGGCTGCGCGTTGTAAATGCCATGTTGTCCCGCTGGTCTGAGAAGCGGTAATCGAAAGGCGTCGAATGTACCATCTTCTCTCTCCCAGTTTAAACGAAGCTCCTTGCCCTCTTCCGGGTTGGGTACATCGAAAAATACTTCCTGCCCTTGTACTTCGGGTGGACATTCATTCTCACCGATCATGGCAGACCAATCGGAGTCTCCACAGCTAAACTGCGAGTCTCCATCGGATACATTGTCGACATCATACAGAACATTGGGATTGATGGGATTGTCTCCAAATCGCTGTAGCAAAGCATCTCCTTCAATCGCATAGGTATCTATTAGGAACTGGTCTACCGAAACGCCATAGCGCTCGTCGGGGACAAACATCTCTCTCCAGCCATATTCTGGACCATATTGATCCGGATCCCGCAGCCAAGAACCCAACAAACCACTCACGCGTCCCATAGCGATACCGGTATTCACCGGCACATTGACATCCCCTGCCGTCGGCATCATCAGGACGTGCGTCCCTCGTGCATATGGATCATAGGAATAGTCCAAGGGCTACAAAAAGGTATGTGCACCCCATATCGCAGGATCTGCGGGTGAGATGGCAGACTGTGCAATGGCGAGAAAGCGCGCAAAGTCGGGGGTGTTGCGCGCATGCCCAAGACCTTGCTGCAAAGCGACCAAGGGGGAATCAACCACATAGGTTGTCCCTTGAAAAGAAAGCTCCTCTTGAAAGGTATTGACCAATGCTATCGATTCCTCTCCGCGAAAGATCTCAATTTCCAAAGCGTCGGCAAAGTCTCGGTTGTCGTCTGGCACTTCCGGATCCACGTCGTCATCGTCCATTCCGAGCATTGGTCGTCTCTCAATCGGCTCAATTGCATCGGACGCGACGCCCACCCGGAACCATCCTCTTTCACTGATATAGCCCTCTTCG
This sequence comes from Myxococcota bacterium, assembly GCA_036127535.1. GTDB lineage: Bacteria > Myxococcota_A > UBA796 > UBA796 > UBA796. Next base: position 4,303 of record JAYYRF010000007.1, read on the forward strand.
GTTTCGCCCGATACGAGATTGCGGACAACGACGCGATCGCCAACCTCAATCCCCTCCACCATCGCAAAGGCGCGCAGCTCTTCTCTCGCTTCGTCGTTCACGACAAATCCCAAA
>JAYYRF010000008.1:0-2714 GCA_036127535.1 Myxococcota bacterium
ATGGGTCAATTCGGATGCGAGATAGAGGAAGTAGTACGACAAATCTGCGGATCCTCGAATGTCGGGATAGCGCTCTTTGAGAAGGGTTTTTACTTCATCAGAGATGTTTCCTCTGATGCAATTGACAAAGGGAGGATTTCCAATAACCGCGTCAAATCCTTTGCGCGGAGCACAAAACACTTCGGGGAAGGCCAGTTCCCAGTGGAAAGGAGCGAGGGGGAGTTGTTCCATCAGCCTTTGAGATGCAGGTGGAACATCCGCTTGTTGATAGAGATATCTCTTGGCCGCCTTTGTCTCGCGTGCAACAAGATTTCGCGCATCGACTTTTCCCCGTTTTTTTCCGTTCTTACCACCGAAGTAGATGGCATACCGCAAGGAAACGAGCCAGTCTGCAAGTACAGATAGGCGCTCGGGTGAGGAACGTGGTGCGTGTTCGGTCTCGGATGTGAATGAAAAAGAAGACAAATGATGTCTACGAGCACCGATCAGACTGTTACCAGCGCGCAGATTGTGTGAAAGGAAGGAAAAGGGCTGTGATGGTTCTGCACACTCTAACCAAAGGCTTAGTTGGGCGAGATACGTTGCTGTCGGATTCAGATCAACACCATACAAACACTGTTCCGCTAGCCTAAAACGCAAAGAGGATGTGTTGACGGAAGGGAATTGCGTTTGTGCGAACTGGTATAAAAAGCGGCAAGCCGAGAGTAAAAATGCCCCCGATCCCATAGCTGGATCACAAACGCGAAGGGATAAGAGCTCGGAAGGCGTTCGAAGATCCCGAACGGCGGCTCCGAGGGTTTGCTCAACGATAAAGTTGCATAAAGATGGTGGGGTATAGTGAGTGCCAAATTTCTTTCGTTCACCTTTCGATATAATTTCAAAATGAGAATTTTCTCGAATGAGTGTGAAGGAAAGTAAGTGTTCATACACCGAGCCGATACATTCGATGGGTAGGGTTTTAAAATCGATCGGTACGTCGTCGTGATTTTTGAGGATAGAGAGAACGTCCCGTATGGTGTCGTTGTCGATGTTTCGCTCAAGGACGGGATGAGTATTTGGATCGAAGAGTGGACTTCCTTTTGGTTTTATCGACAGTTTTGGGTGTTCGATTCCACAGTAGAGTATGTGAAAGAGTGTCCTCAGCCTTTGGTAGACGGCATAGGGTTCTTCTTCTCGAACAGAGCCGATGAGAGAGTGGTTGTTTTGGTAGTATGGATTGTCGGTCGGTAAGAGAGCGCGTTCCTCTGCGTACAACAGAAACAAGATTCGTAGGAGAAGTGCAGTGAGCGAACGGTACAAATCATCGGGAGAGATGGTTTGCAATGAAGGGGAATCGCCTGTGTCTTCGCTGCGTTCCACCCCGCGGAGAAGTCGATGAAGCGAGGCTTCTGCTCGTTTACTAAAGCGTAGAAATATTAGATTGTGCGGATGATTCATATTGCACTTCTTATCGAATCTGTCGGTTGGACTCAAGTATGAATTTTTGATTGTTCTTCGCTGTATGAAACGGTGATCTTTGTGTGAAATAGTTGTGTCTATACTCTCACATGGGTTAATTGCCACTTTTCATCTCAAAGAGGTATATTATGTCTGGTTTCCGTCCGATTTCTTCTTCGCTTTCCTTTCCAGACTTAGAAGAATCGATCTTGGCGCTTTGGAAAAAGATCCAAGCCTTTGAACGATCTGTCGAGCAGCGCAGCGAAGAGAACCGCTACATTTTCTATGACGGTCCTCCCTTCGCTACGGGATTACCACATTACGGACATTTGGTTGCCAGTACCCTAAAAGATATTGTCCCTCGTTACTGGACGATGCGTGGTTACCGCGTTGAGAGACGGTTTGGCTGGGATACGCACGGACTGCCCATCGAGATGCTGATGGAAAAAAAGTTAGGGCTGAGTGGCCCGACGAGCATTCAAGAGTATGGGGTCGGCAACTTTAATGAAGCGTGTCGTGATAACGTCTTAACGTTCACCCAAGAGTGGGAACGTATTGTCGGGCGTTTGGGACGGTGGGTCGACTTTGAAAACGATTACAAGACCATGGATCCATCGTTCATGGAAAGCGTTTGGTGGGTATTTGAACAACTTTGGAAGCAGGGTCTTGTCTACAAGGATTTTCGTGTGATGCCTTTTAGTTGGAGGCTTTCAACGTCTCTCTCGAATTTTGAAGCCAATATGGACTATCGAGATGTACAAGATCCAGCTGTAACACTCAAGATGCCGATTAAAGGTTCAGAAGACGTTCTTTTGGTTTGGACGACGACACCTTGGACGTTGCCGAGTAACCTCGCCATAGCCGTTGGAAAGGAATTGACCTATGTGCGCGCGCAAAAGAAGGGAGATGACACGATCTATATCGTTGCAAAGGAAAGACTTAAGGCCGTCTTGGGGAAAAAATATACTGTTTTATCCGAGATGCCCGGAGCGGATTTGGTCGGAAAAAAATACGAGCCCTTGTTCGATTACTTCGAGGAAGGCCGAGAAAGTGCCTTTGTTGTGATCGCTTCGGATCACGTCACGACCAGTGACGGTACCGGATTGGTTCATATGGCTCCCGATTACGGCGAAGATGACTTCCTCGCCTGTAAAAAAGTAGGAATTGGTGTATTGGAGTCCGTAGATGAAGAAGGGAACTTTATCGCTGCGGTTCGGGACTTTGCGGGACGAAACATCAAAGAAGCCGATCCGGATATCATTCGAAATCTAAAGGAG
>JAYYRF010000009.1:0-6754 GCA_036127535.1 Myxococcota bacterium
TCCAAGGACTTTTGGGTGAGCACCTTGCGGCTTCGATCCCGGCGCTCCCACATCTTGGCGGCGCAGAATTGAAGAAGAGGCAAGGCGGAAAGCGCACCATCGACCTCTTTGATCATTAGCTGCAGCGTCTCAAAGTCCTCAAAGGCATATCCAAATTTTCGAAGGGGCTCGATTAAAACCGCTGGTAAAATATCGGCCGATGGGGTACCGATCACCACCACCTGACGGGAAAATGTCGATTTCCAGCCCGGCACCAGTGCCATTGGCCCAAAGAAATCCTCTCTCAGAGAGCACAAAACATAGATGCGATCCGACTCAGAAAGGGTGGAAAGAATCGTAGCAAAAAGGGTTTGCTCTTCTCCATCTTTACACAGCGTCAGCAATTCCTCCGCCTGATCGACCATGATGAGGAGACGCTCCTCTTCTTTTAAATCCGAAAGGAGCGGGAGAAGGAGACTCTTTGGATGCTTCAGCTGTGCCTCAATCTCTTCTTTCTTCGTGGGAAAGCTTTCCTGTAAAGCATATTTTAGGGATTGCATGGGGCGGTTCGCCGGTCGTAAAATTGCGGTTCGGGTATTTCGCAGCTTGGGGATGACCCCCGCCATTAGCAAGGAGCTTTTGCCAGATCCGCTTGGGCCGGTAAGTACAACAAAGGAATGCAAGCGAATGCGGTTGGCCAGCTCTTGGGACTCGGTATCGCGACCAAAGAACAGGGGAGCGTGTGCCGTCGAAAAGCTCTGTAAGCCCAAAAAAGGAGACTCGATGCCCTCCAGCCCGGGCTCAATGGCCGCTTCTCTTTGGGTGAGAAACACCTCCTCCAGCAAGGTCCACGCCTCTTCGGTTTCCACTTCGAGCATCGCGGGAATGGAGAGGTGACGCGACCCGCTCTTGCTTCGTCCTTCCAGAACAAAGAATTCTTCGATGGCCTCAGGGGTTGGTCTTTGAAACAGCGCCATGGGGTAGAGGTGTAGTACATCGCGGTTCTCTTTATCGATCAGAACCATTCGGCCCGGCTCCAGGCGTATTCCTTTGTCCAAATCCAGCCGTCTCCATCGACCTTTTCGAGCCGAAGGCCCTTTGAGAGACCAGGCGCGCTGGCGTTCTTCTCCATCCATGGGCTGACCCAAGGGCACGACAAATTGTATCCGGCTCCAAAGGGATTCACACTTGGTCAGCAAGGTTTCGAGCTGGGGGAGTCGGGTTGAGATGATTTCCTGCAGTGATGTTTGATCTCCAGATGCTCCATGCGCAACGGTTTCGCTCTTGCGCATTTTGAGAAGCTGATCGATGAGTGAATTGGTCTTTTTGTCTTTAAAAAATAGCTCTACTAATTCCGGAAGGGGATGATCTTGGGGGCGGTTTTTCCATCCGCGTAGGGATTCTCGGGTGAGAGCCACCCACTGTCCATCGGTCAAGCCCTTCTTTCCCCGTCCCATTTGGGCGATAAGATTTTGAAGTTGTTCATTCTTTTCGATATCTGCGTCGCTTCCTCGCCCAACAACGGCTGCCAGCGCGAGCACGCTTAGCGTTCGAATGATCGCCCGAAAACACTCGACAATACGGTCGCGCTCTTCGTGCTCGTTGTCCGCGGCTGCCAGAGAAACCACCGTCTCCGCAATCGGAAGCGGGTAGTCGGTACAGGCATGGTCGTAAATGTGATCGGAGATAGACATGAGTCTGCGTGGTTGCAAGGCTGTATTATCCTTAACCGACCCGCCCAGTCTTTCAATGCGCTTTGGTGACAAGCGCAGCGCGCCGACGTGCTGGATATTGGAAGAGGTAAAAAGGGAACCGTTTTGGAAGAGCGGTGTCCAATCGTGAAGAACCAGCGCTCAAAAGGGGAAAAGATGGAGTCGTATTGGAAGTTGGCATTTTTTGTTTGGTGTGTTGCAAATATCCTCGTTGCTCTGGGGGTCGGCGCATTTTTTATGACGGTCGATGATATCGTCGAAATCACCATCGCCGTTACGATTGTGGGATTTGTTCTGACCTTTCCCGCATTTCTCATTCTCGCTTTGTTCTTTCGGTACATTAGCGCCCGTTGGAAAGATCCGATAGAGCAACTTTGGCGCGTGATGGGTCTACACTACCTCTTTGTCAGTGCGGTGATTATCCCCATTTTTGTATGGGATTTTGGCGAAGTCGCATTTGTATGGGGTCCGGTGATCATGATGGTACTCTCGGGTGTCACCTGGTTGGGTATGCGGCTGTTTGGCGCACCTCCAAAAGTCTCCGAACCATCGTCGCCAAAGGAAAAGACAGAAAGAAAAGAGCGCCTTCTGCCGGTTCCCTTATCTTTGTTTGAGGAGTCGGCTCTTTTTCCACGTCGCGATGCGCGGCAGAGTCCTTGACCTCGAGCGGATTTTTCATTGCCGGCTAGGGCTGATGGGGTTGCGGCATCCCAGTTGGGTTGAGCACGGATCGCATTGGCTACTGTATAAAAAGATCCGTTTGCCGGTTCTCAATTCGATCCCGTACGGGCGCGTCTTGCAAAGGAAATGCGGGCTTTTCAAAGAGGGCACCCATATATTGTGCTATAGAAATCAGGTCTATCCATCTTTTCGAGGAGTGGCGTGCGCCAAAAAACCTACAATGCGATCTTGTATCTCAGTTTGCTGGTTGTTTCCGGTTTGGGTACTTTCTCCGTTTGGTCGTCGGTGAACGGGTCTGGACTGGATTTTCCCTTTGGACCCGATCCCGACATCTGGGGAAAGGCGGCTCTGCTGGCAAAATTCAATGCGCCACAGACGGTTCCGCCGTTCTATCCAGAATTGACGAGCTTTCTCGCCTTCTCCGACGGATTGGTACAAGGGGCTCTCCGCGCCAACGTTGTGGGATTGGGGATGGGGATTTTCTTCTCCGGTCTCGGCGCGGCTTGGCTCACGCGCAAACGCTATCTCTCTTTGGGCTTGGGGCTGTCGGCGGCGCTGCTCGTCTTCTACAGTTTGCCCTTCTATCCGTATCTATACTTCGTACAGCCCGATTTACTGACCTTCGGACTGGTTTCTTTTTGCACGGCCTCGCTCATTGGCGTGTGGCGCTTTCAGCGGTGGCGGTACGTCTTTTTGTGCGGTTTTGCCATGGGATTGACCTTCTCAACCCGTGAGCACGGCCTCGTGCTCATCGTAGCGTCCGTCGCTTTGTTGCCTTTCGTTCTGAAAGCAAGCCGGTGGCGGCATATGTTGCTGTTGCTGCTCGGTATCCAATTGGGGGGCGGCTTGGGTGCCGGTGCTCCGCATATGCCTTTTTTCCATCCCCACGGCGGTTGGAATGGAACCTTGACCAAGTCCTTTGTCGCGATGCGTGACACCGCGGATCAGCGCACCGAGTCCAACAATACCCCCAGCAAGTGGGAGGTACTGGCCGAGAAAAGTGACTCGCGCGTCGATTACTTTTGGTATCTCGCGATGCAAAGCAAAGACAAGAGCAAGGATTTCCACAGCAATCTTTTGCTGATGGGCGTTGGCTTCGGCGTGCTCGTGGTCGTGTATCGACGGCGTTTCGGGGTGATGTTTGTGATTTCGATTGCCCCGCTGTTTGCCACGCTTTTGTTTTGGTCGCAGTGGCGTCACTTCTTCGTGATGGCGGGACCGATGGTGATATTTGGTTTGGGTGCAATGGGGGTTGCCCTCTCTCGGGTGTCTTGGAAGCTCTCAATGCTGGTTGTCGGTGGCTATGTGGGGTACAGTTGCTGGATTTTGCATCCCTCCCAACAATCATATGCGCGATACACCCTCAACAATTATCTCAAAGAACAGCAAAAAAAGCAGTCCTATATTACCCTCGCAAAACAAATACGAGAGCAAGCGGATTCTCGCTCGCTGGTTATGGCAGAGTCGATTTTTTCCGTGCTGACCGGTTTGAATCCCATCCAGCTGGAAGGGCAGGAATTGATGAATCCCAAGCCGCCGGGTCACCCCAACTTTATCTACTGGACGTATATCGTCTCGACCAAACGCATGACTCGACAGTGGGAGCTCATCACCCAAGAAGGGAAATTCCTCTTATACCAGCGCAAGCGCCCACCCGGAGTCTCTGTCCCCTGTTTGAAGGGAACCTGGGATGGTCCGATCGTGGAAAAGCTTCCGCCGGGCGGAACCCGTCTCAAGCCCAATCCTCTTTCGGGTTGCCCGTAATGTCTTAGACGTGTAAGATGGCCATTTTGAGCGGCCATCTTTGATCGAAGCTGGGAAAGTCCTCTTCCGGCCGAAGAGGTATCAGGGTCTGCAGCGGTCTGCCGGCTTTCTTCGCGGACTTTTCGAGTCGCTCGTGCCAAGCGGATTCCTCGACGGATGCAACGTTGTTTGTGAAGATAAGTTTCCCGCCGGGACGCGTGCACAGAAGCGCCGGTTTGAACAGCGACGCGTAATCCGAGACCAAGTCGACTTTTCCAAAGGGACTTTTGGAGAGCCTGGGTGGATCGAGAACGACGATGTCAAAAAGCCTCGGAGATAGACGGGTGTATTTCCGACGTGCCGCACGTCCACGGATGCCCAGGCCGGCGAACTGTCGAATTACGGGAATGACATTCTCTTTGAGCGTTTTGAAACGCTGGACGTCGAGTTGGTTGTATTGGGCATTCCGGCGGCCAATCTCCAAAGAACGCGCGGCGAAATCGACATTGAGTACTTGTTTTGCGCCTCCGGCCAGCGCGGCAACCCCAATCCCACATGTATACGCGAAGAGGTTGAGAACGTCTTTGTCCAAGGCTTGTCGACGCATCCATCGTCTGCCCGCCCGGAAGTCGAGAAAGAGCAAGGGATCGATACCCTCGTGGCGGAGGCGCACATCATATCGCAGGCCGAGTTCCACGCCCGAGGTTGGGGTTTCCGAAATCGGATGTGTTTCGTGCTGCACCGCTCCCCGTTTGCTTCTGTCGTTCCAAACCGATGTGAGTTCACACTGTAGGGCTGTACAGGCAAGGGCATGAAGGGCTTCGATTTGCTCGGCTGTGACCGCTTCGCGCCATGTTTGAAAGAGGAGATGGTTCCCGTAGCGATCGATGGAGAGTCCGGGACATCCTTCGACGGCTCCGTGAAAGAGTCGATAACAGTCGGTTTGTTCCGCTTGCATCGTCCGAAAAAAAGGATCGCGACGAAGCAACGCATCCGAAAAAGATGGGATTAAATCGCTCATGGGTTTTGTTTTTCCGTGGTTGCTTCAACCAAAATCGTATGTGGATCCCCGCAAATGGCCACCACGTCATCGGTGAGGGGTTTGGCGTATTGCTTTCTCCCTTCTAGCCATAAAATCGCATGGTATTGCTTTTGGTTGGTCGGTTGGTCAAGCGCTCCGCGGGCGCATTGAAATCGTATGTAACCCTCCTCCAATTCTTTTTTTTGGATTTTGGTACAGCCGGCGCTTTCCCATTGTTGAACCATGCCGGCAAGACACATGGAAGGGTTTTTTAAGGGCAGGGAAAGGGAAGACTGTGGCAATGTGCAGCTCGAGAAGAAGAGAAAGAGCGGACTCACATTAGAACCATACCGGGCGCTTCTTTGGTTGCAGCATGTGGCGAGGGCAGTTCGCTTTCCCCAAGCGCTTGCCGTAGATTTCTCTCAATGGTTTTGGCCATGGCCGAGAGGGGAAGTGCCGGCCAGAAAGTGGTAAATGGATTTTCAAGAACCCGTCCGACTTCGTTGATCAACTGAAACGCCATGCAGATGATCAGATTGACGAGAATGACCCACCAGCCCAGTTTGTCGACCATAAAGAAGGGCAGAGCCACCGATAAAATCTGTGTGAGTCGGGTCGCAAGAAATCCGTATCCAGGCGGGAAGGGGGTCTTTTTAATGCGCTCGCATCCGCCTTGAATATCGAGGAGATGGCGCACACTTTCGTCGAAGGATTGCATGATGAAATCGTTGATGACCCCGGCATTTTTTTGCTCCACAAAGAGCTTCATTTGTCGGTTGAGGAGGGCATGGTTTAGATTGGTTGAGCCCGGTAGGATGTTTTGTTCCTCTTCTTGCATAGCCTTCCGTACATCCTCATCCTTGAAGCTGTCTTGATCCCGCAAACCACATCGCAGAACGTGTACGTACGCAACTTGACGCAAAACCACTTCTCGTGCTTGCTCGGGTTTGAGATAGGCGATGGCCTGAGAGCAGAGGTGACGCGATGTGTTGATGAGACGGCCCCATAGTTTACGTCCTTCCCACCAGCGCTGATAAGCGGAGTTGGTGCGAAAGCTGACGAAAATCCCGAGCGCACCGCCAAGAACAGCCAATGGAAACGTGGGCAGCTTGGCGAAATCCGGAAAGATGGTTCCATTGAGCATGTTTTGGGAATGCAAAGCCGCAATGACAACGCCGGAAAGAATACACAACAACGAGGTTTTGGTTTGCCATCCAAACATCATGAAAAGAATGGAGCCTTTGTAAGGCTTGTCTGCAGTATTTAGAAACATATGTCCTCCAATGCGACTATCTATTTCGTATTCCTCTTCTTCTCAATTGATCCTGTAAAAAAGCCTGTGTTGTGGATTGAGATTTTGGATTTGGTGCATGAAAGGTATTCGCCGTTTGGAACCATCAGAGGAACCGTTAGAACGAGCAGGACGTTTGGTGGAGAGCTTCTGTTTGAACCGAACTAAAGACTTTGAACGAAGTCAATGAGTGTAACGAGTTGTTCTGGCGTGAGGCTCTCGGTTCCTTCATGGGCGAGAATCGCTTCCGAAATGCGTGCAGCCGATCCGTCGTGTAGATAGGGAGGAGAATTCCAAACGCCGAGCAGGGTGGGGGTATCGAAGCCG
>JAYYRF010000010.1:0-6766 GCA_036127535.1 Myxococcota bacterium
AATAAAAGTATGTTTTCTTTCTCTAAAGTTCGTGGTTTTGCCGCAACAACACTTGGATTTATCGTTCTCGGTATTACGGGCATCCCCTACTGTATCCTTCTCCTATTTCTACTTCCCGTACGCTCCGTGCGAATTAAACTCGGAAACTATTATGGTCATGCCGTCGGCCCCATCTTAATCGCTTTGACCGGCACAAAAATGCATGTAAAGAACAAGGAGAGATTAGACCCGACACGTCCGGCTATTTATATTACCAATCATTCCAGTAACTTGGATCCTCTGATAGCTATCAGTATTTGCCCAATCGGAGGCTGTGGGATTTCAAAGAAACAACTCGTTTATACTCCCTTTTTTGGCTTGGTCTATCTTCTATCCGGTCACCTTCTCATCGACCGCTCCAACCGTAGTAAAGCGATCAAATCTATGAACAGAATCGCCGACATTGTTCAAAAACACAATCTCAGTTTGTGGATTTGGCCGGAAGGCACTCGCTCCCGCGATGGCCGTCTCCTTCCGTTTAAAAAGGGTTTTGTTCACCTCGCGTTGGCCACCAAGCTTCCCATTGTCCCCATTATTACGCATGATGGCCACAAACGTTGGCCAGCGCGCAAACTCGATATTCATCCGGGAAAGTTACCCGTAGAGGTCCTATCTCCTATAGATACCAGCGCATGGACGCTGGAGACCTTGGACGAACACCTGAGAATGGTTCAGGACATTTGCAACGAAGCCCTTTCTCCAGAGCAAAGACTCCTACCCGTTGAGTCATAGGGCTTTACTTGCTGCCTTTTACCTGCGCGAAGATCATGTCTTGGTTCATCTGTGAAATTACGTCCAAAGGAATGCCTTTGGGACAAGCCAAGGTACACTCTGCGTAATTGCTGCAGTGACCAAAATCTTCTGAGTCCATTTGGAAGACCATTTCTTGTACCCGGTCGTAGCGCTCAGTCTGCCCTTGGGGAAGAAGAGCCAAATGTGTGACCTTCGCTCCAGTAAAGAGCATGGCGGCCGCATTGGGACAAGATGCTACACAAGCACCGCAACCAATGCAAGCGGCTGCGTCAAAGGCTTTATCAGCGTTGCTCTTGTTCACCGCTGTGCTGTGTGCATCCGGAGCGGATCCCGTTCGAACGGACACATAACCGCCCGCTTGTATGATGCGATCAAAGGCGGAGCGATCGACCATTAAATCCTTTAAAACCTTGAAGGGCTTGGCAGCAAAAGGCTCCAATACAATGGTGCCACCGTCCATATACGCGAACTCTCGCATATGCAATTGACATGTGGTGGTACGTGGCTTGTGTCCGTGTGGCTGTCCGTTGATCATGAAGCCGCAAGAGCCACAAATTCCTTCTCGACAATCGTGTTCGAAGACTATCGGCTCTTTCCCCTCTGCCTCTAAACGCGAATTCAATATATCCAGCATCTCTAAAAATGACATGTGTGTAGAGATGTTTGGTACATCGTAAGTTTCAAAGAAACCTTGTGCATCCGGGCCAGATTGACGCCAAACTTTCAACTTTAGATTTAATGTCTCGCTCATTACTTGTAACTCCTCTGGCTTGGTAAAACATATTGAAAACTCAACGATTCTTTGTGGCAGATGGGCTTCTCTTCTGTCCCTTTGTACTCCCAAGCAGCTACGTGACAATACTCGTCATCCATGCGCTGGGCTTCTCCTTCTTCGGTTTGAGATTCGGTTCGAAAGTGGCCTCCGCAAGACTCTGTTCTTTCCAGAGCATCGTGTACCATTACCTCTGCAAATTCTAAAAAGTCTGCCACACGAGCCGCTTTTTCCAGCGCCGGATTGATACCATCTGCCTTTCCGGGCACACTTACGTTCTGCCAAAAATCTTCTCTGATTTCTCGAATTCGACGAATGGTGTGTTCGAGTCCTTCTTTGTCTCGTGCCATACCAACTTTATCCAGCATCAGATAACCAAGTTCACGGTGGAAATCGTCACAGGCCTTGGTTCCTTTGACATCTAAAATCTTTTGGAGTCGCGCCTTTGCCTCTTTCTCTACTTCTTGAAATGCGGGATTCTCACTGGTCGATGCGCCTCCCTCAACCGTCGCCAAATAGTGTCCAATGGTGTAAGGCAAAATAAAGTATCCGTCTGCCAATCCTTGCATTAGAGCAGAGGCTCCAAGACGATTCGCGCCGTGGTCGGAGAAATTGGCTTCTCCAATGACAAATAAGCCTTTTACGTTGCTCATCAGATTATAGTCTACCCATAACCCGCCCATGGTGTAATGAGGAGCAGGATAGATGCGCATGGGCGTTTTGTATGGATTGTCGTCGGTGATTCTTTCGTACATTTCGAACAGATTACCGTATCGTGCGCGAACCGCGTCTTCTCCGTCGCGCTCTATCGCATCTTTGAAGTCGAGAAATACACCGTAGCCCCTTTTGGTGGGTGCAACGCCCAATCCGGCATCACACATCCGCTTTGCCGCGCGTGAGGCAACGTCTCGGGGGACAAGATTCCCGAAGGTAGGATAGATTCTCTCTAGGTAATAATCTCTTTGGTCTTCAGGTATGTCTTTTGGATCGAGAGTCCTGTTCCGCACCTGCTCCGCAAGTTCCTTGGTTTTTGGAACCCAAACGCGCCCGTCGTTGCGAAGAGACTCACTCATAAGGGTTAACTTCGACTGGTAGTCTCCCGCTTGGGGTATGCAAGTTGGATGGATTTGCGTGTAACAGGGATTCGCGAACAAAGCACCTCGTTTCGACGCGCGCCAGGCAGCCGTAACATTGCATCCCATAGCGTTTGTGGACAAAAAGAACACATTGGAGTATCCTCCCGTCGCAAGAACCACGCAATCTGCTGCGTAGGATCGGATTTCACCCGTCAAAAGATCGCGTATGACAATTCCTTTTGCTTCTCCGTCTACTTTGACCAAATCCAGCATTTCGGTGCGTGGATACATGGTTATCTTGCCGGCCTCAACCATGCGAGCGTGCGCTTGGTATGCTCCCAACAGAAGTTGTTGTCCGGTTTGACCGCGCGCATAGAACGTCCTACTGACCAAAGCGCCACCGAACGAACGATTCGCGAGGAGTCCACCGTATTCACGAGCGAAAGGAACACCTTGTGCAACTGCTTGGTCGATGATGTTTACACTTACCTGCGCAAGACGATATACGTTGGCTTCACGAGACCGGAAATCGCCACCTTTTACCGTGTCGTAAAACAAACGATAAACCGAGTCTCCGTCGTTTTGGTAGTTCTTCGCCGCATTGATACCACCTTGTGCGGCGATAGAGTGCGCGCGTCGTGCAGAATCTTGAAAGCAAAAGTTAAGGACGTTGTAGCCCAACTCCGCTAAGGTTGCCGCCGCCGAAGCACCTGCGAGACCGGTACCGACAACAATCACGTTGTATTTTCGCTTGTTTGCCGGATTAACCATCTTGATCTTGAATCGATGTCGATCCCATGTGCTTTCAATCGACTTCTTGGGATCTGTTGGGTCGATCTCTGGTTCATTTGATTTTAATTCAATCGTCATCCGTTTGTCCTCTCTGTGATTATTTGACTATGCCCATAAGTACGGACAGAGGAATCGCACAGTTCCCCACCGTTATTATAAATCCAATCGCCATCGCAATCTGCTTCGATCGAGCGTTCCAAGTATCTGAAGTTACCCCAAGCGTCCGAAAGAGACTCCACACTCCGTGGGTAAGATGCAAGCCCAAAGCAACCTGCGCAACGATGTAAAAAATTGATATAAACTCATTGCTAAATCCGGCAATGACATTGGCACGCACGTGACAGGTCAAACCAGCCGCTGCTTTTTCGCAATGGGAAACCTTTGTGAATAGGACTTCGTTGTCCATCCCAACGGTGAAATGAAGCAGATGATAGATGATGAACAACAAAAGTATCACGCCACCCCATCGCATCGTTCGAACCGCATAACTATCACTAAACCACTTTTGTAGCTTGTAGCCTTTGGGTCTTGCGTTGTGCGATCGGTTTCTGAGAGCAACTGCGGAAGCGATGTGACCAGCAACACTGGAAAGCAAAACCAGTCGGGCTGCCCAAACTACTTCTTTTGAGCCCTGTAACATTGCACCATAATGATCTATGGCAGACTCTCCAGATGGACCGCTGTGAGGAATAAAAATCTGTAGGTTTCCAATCATGTGAACAACAACAAAACCGACCAAAACGATGCCCGTCAGAGCCATAATTACTTTTAGACCCAATGTAGATTGTAGAAAACGCATGGATAAATCCTTATGATAGATTGGTAGAACCTCTCCGATCTCAGCATATCTTAAAGACCGAAGAAGACAAAGCGAACTAAACGAATGTCTGCGCCAAGACATTCTAGATCATACTATAATCGATTGTAACTTTACATGCCGTTGATTCTTCGCAAGAATATGTGACTATGGCCTACTAAAACCGTAATTTCTGTAAAGCTCTTCCAGTTTGTCAAACAGCTCGTTGCGAAGCTCAAAATTCGTATAATAGTCCAAGAGACCAATGCTGCCCAATGTCGATACGAAAGAATTCCGAAAGGCAAAAACCGTATTCAAGTAAGACAGATTTGCATCCATCGCGGTCTCAACGGCATCAAAGACCTCAGAAAGCGTCGCTTTGTCTTGCTCATACAATTCCAACACTTGCTCCAAACTATACCCGGTGTTGTCACGAGCTTGTTTGGCGAATGAAATGCTGCGAAAATGGGTATTCAACTCGACCAAACGCTGGTGCGTACTCACTTCGAACTCTCTTTGTTTTTCATCGAATTGGTGCTGAAGTTGCGTAATCTCGTCGTACTTTTCTGAAATCGAAGCCTTAGCATACAGACCGTCAAAAAGGGGCACGTCTATACGTACACCAACGCCCCAGTCCAAAGCATCTCGCTCAGACAACAACGCATTCAAGTCCGTATTTTCAATCGGAAGGGCGGACTTTCGCAAAAAGTGGTATTGGACACCTGCGTTCAAACCCACACGGGGAGAAAACTGCGTTCCCTTGACAAGTTCCAATTCGGTTCGCTTTAGGGCCTGCTGATCTTTGTATCCCATTAGATCATGACTGCGACTTTTCCCTTCTTCGATCATTACCTGCGCAAATATCGGGAAACTTTGCGGATCTTGAATGTAATTGAGTAGCAGCGCTTCTTCTTTGCGCACCTCTCGACTCGTATCGACGTCAGCCAGCTTAACGATCATGTCCAACGGGCGCCCCATCACTTGATTTAAGAGCAACTCCATTTTGCGAGATTCAGACTGAGAATGAAGCAGTTCTTGTTTCGCCGTGCGTAATTCTGCATCCATTCTCAACTCATCCGCATAGGCATCATAATCTCTCTTCGCTCGACGCCTCGCGATATCATAAACGTTTCGTATTTGACCCAACCGAATCCGTAAAGCATCTTCCTTTGCTCGCGCGTGACAGAGCATTACATAGACCTGGGTTAAATCTGCTTTGATGATATCGGACAATTGAGCCAATTGTTTTTCCTTCACGGCGGTCTTTTCCTTCGCCAAAGCGATATTGGCGGAGTCCAACGGAGACCAAATATTCTGCCGCAGTTGTAGCCCTGCATTCACCGTATACTCAGGAAGAGTCTGTAAGGAAAGAGCTGCCCGGTCAGCATCGATAAGCATACCATTCAAGGAACTGTGTATCTGCGGTAAATACGACGCCCTAGACTTCATGACTTCATTATTCAAGAGAGATATCTCCGTATCTACCTTTCGAAGCATCGGATGATTTTTACTGATTTTCATCACATCGATCAGGCTGATCTCTTGTACGCCTTCAGAACTCGTATTTTTAAATCGACCATATCCGGTACGACCACTCACCTGCTTGGCCTCCGCCAAAACATCCCAAGATAGATTTACACCAGTGCTGTTCGCTGTTTTGACATTGACCGTCAAGTTTCCGTACACATTCACGTTTACGGGCAATTGAGAGAGTGGTATCTTGTTCGCATAGTGTTTTTCTATCATCGAAACGAGTCTGGTTTTCCGTTTTTGTTCGATGTCCGTCATCAGCAAAGAAGCCAACACACCTTCTTTTACATCTCGTTCCCCCATTTGTGAGAATGAAGGTTTTTGCAGGTCATTCAATCCTTGAATTAAAATATTTCGTTGCTCACTCGTCATAGCAAACGTATTCGTCAAGTACACCACATCAGACGATTCAGGTAATGCCGCCAACTCCGATATCAGATTGGTCGAGCTGTCATTAACCGAGACGACTTCGATACGCTGTACCCCTGGAAAACGTCGTCGAACGGCTTTCTCTATCGAACCAACAACCGAATTCTTTGTATTCTGATCCATGATAATCGTCAGACTCAAGAAATCTTTTATCGTCCCAAATGCCTCCAAATCATTATCCATAGCGTACGGAGTGTCGAAATAATGAAAGTTTTGGATTTGAGAGTTGTTCTCCTTCCCGTTCGTACCGATGTCTTGCAATTTTGCGTCCAGTACAATGGGTGCAAAAACCGGTTTTGAAAGTTTTTTGATATCCCTGCCATAATCAGATGCTATCTTTGCACTGGCCGGCCCCATAGCGATAATGTAGTCGACCTCTTTGTCATTCAGCAACTCTTCCAGAGACTGGATTCTCGCTTTCCGCTCCAATTCTTTGGCATTATCTGCCTCTTGATCCCAACGAGGTATTTCAACGAATTGTGGGGGAAACGATACGTCGACATTGCTCAACCGAGAATTGAGTTTGATCAAACTGTCTTTATAGTCGCTGTGTCTCTCACTTTCAGCTTGCGATTCTCC
>JAYYRF010000011.1:0-4855 GCA_036127535.1 Myxococcota bacterium
TGTTTGGCATATGGTCTCCAAGCTCCAATGGACGTTTGGTATATCGGTTGCCGAATTTGATAAAAACTCGCCGTGTTCACGTGACGTTTGGTTTGGTGAAAATCCAAAGCGGCCGCTTCGTATGAGAGTCCACAAAATTCCAACAATGCTCGGGTTTGCGCTTCTTGGTCTTGAACCAAGGATTCATAGGACTGATCCCGAAAGAGATAGCGCTCCCTCCAGGCTTCCATCATATTTTGATAGATGAGATACATCGCTCCGATTTCGTCCAAACGGTAGGCATAGCGATGCCGATTGGAGAAAAACTTTTTGTAGATGGAGAAGCATGTATCCATCGGATCTCGCACAAGATTAATGATGCGAGCCCGTGGAAAGGCGAGGGCAATCATCGGAATGTACTTAAAATTAAATGGCATCTTATCCGTAAAGAAAGGGGACGCCATGTCCTTGGGCAATAGCGAAAAGTAGGCATTGCGAATGCTTCGTAAAGTTTTCTCGTCCAAGGCGCTGAGGATATTTGGATAATCGGGAATCGAATCCATCAGAGAAGAAATTTCTCCGAGCGGATGCACCTGGGAATGAGAAGCCAAGATTTGTTCCGTCAATGTCGTTCCAGAGCGGGGCATACCAACGATAAAGATCGGAACAGGATCATCTTCAGAAACGGATAAGGGAGAGATAGAGGTCTGCAAAGACATATCGATAATGTTTTGGTATGCTTCTCGGAAGAGTTCAATATGAAAGATGAGTCCTTCGCGCACCAATTCATTGCTTTGACGCAAAATCTCGAAGGATTCCGCATGGCGTCCAGCATCGTCGAGAAGTTTCGCCGTAGCGAAACCGAGATGGATACGCTGCTCACCGCTTCCTTCGGTGTCGTCTCGGAACCGTTTCATCATCGTCTCCAACGCATCTTCCTCCACCTGCGTTTGGATCAAAGCGATGTGGCGCTGCACATTCATTTGACGCGGGGAAAGAGACAGCGCCTCGTTTAAGAACCGACGTGCCTCATCAAAATTCCCCTCCTCAGAGTGCAGTACACCCAGCAGCTGACTGAGGTAGTAACGAGCCGGAGCCAGTTCATATGCCTGCTTTGCAAAGGCATGGGCTTCCTCCCGATTGTTTTGCCCTTTGTGAATCAGACTCAGAAGAAAGAGCGTCTCGGTTTGGTTGGGCTGTAGCGACAAGGCGTACTGCGCGGACAAAAGTGCTTTGTCGTAAAACTTCATCTCGAGGTCAGCAATGGCCAAGGCTTGGTAGAATACAATGTCGTTCGGCGCGAGCGGTATCCCTTTGAGAAACCAATCTTTCGCCAAAGAATACTCTTTTCTCATGAGGTGAAAAAGACCCAACCCTCGAATCACAATCGGATTTTTGGGGGCACACTCGTAAGCACGCTCAAGATATTCCTTGGCTTTCTTCGATTTTGGGTCAAATTGGGCGAGGTTCATGAGAGTGTCTACATGATTGGGATTTAACTGTAAAACCTTGTGATAATTCACCTGGGCCAAATCGTGCTGACCGGTATTTTGATGGAGATGCGCGAGATTAAAAAGGGCGGGCAAAAAGGTCGGACGCTGAGCAATGGCTTGTTCGTAGTGCTCTCTTGCCTTTTCATGCTCTGACTGTTCTTCGTACAACTGACCGATATTCAAGTGTGCAACATAAAAGGACGGATTGATGTTTAAAACGTGTTGATACACTTGAAAGGCTTTATCCGTATTACCGGCCATCGAATAGGCACGCGCGGCGTTGGTGTGCGCCTCAACCAGGTTTGGGTCGAGCGCTATCGCTTTTTCGTACACCTCGGTCGCCAATTCCAAATTATCCAAGTCGATTAAGAGGTTACCGAGATTGTTATAAAAATTGGGTGACTTTGGTGACAATTGACAAGCGACGACCAAAGCACCTTTGGCATCTTCTAACTTAGACAGACGGTGTAAAGAACGTCCCAAACCATTATGGGCCGCGGCGTTCGAAGCGTTTCGCTGAATGGCAATGCGAAAGTGCTTAACGGCCGCTTCGTGATGTCCAAAGGATTTCGCAATCGCACCAAGAAAGTTGTTGGAGAGTTCATGTTCTTGTTCGATGGCGATAATCCGTCGATAAAGCTGTTCTGCTTCTTGTAAGCGACCGGCTTGATGATGTGTAAAACCGAGCTGAAGGAGCTTTTGTAGTTGATTTTGTATATTCATAGGTAAAACCCAATCGAAAACACTCTGTGAAAGGGTGAGTGAGAGTATTTGTCCTTTTCGAAGAATAATTTCGTAAAGATAGCCGTGAACAAAAAACGCTTGTTCACCTCACCCATACATTTCAAAGGTATACATGAAAAACATCGTTGTTCAACCACTCTATGGAGCGGTTCTTTCTAACTATAACACCAAAGCCCATGTCCTGATTCGTATTCAGGCTCCGTCAGTACCAAAAGAGAAAAATCAACGTCCTCCCCTTCAGCTCGGGCTGGTACTCGACCGCTCTGGCTCCATGAGTGGAGCACCGCTCCGCGAATCGGTTCGGTGTGCAGAATACATTATCAATTCTCTTTCCGCGTCCGATTTCGCCTCTTTGGTCGTATACGATAGCGTGGTCGATACATTGGTTCCGCTACAAAGATTGGGAGAAAAGAAAGTTTTTAAACAAGCTCTACATTCGATCTCATCCAAAGGAATGACCAACCTGCACGGCGGTTGGCATGCTTCTGCGAAGGGATTAAAGCCACAAAAAGGTATGATCTCGAGGGTTTTGCTCCTATCGGATGGAAGAGTCAACCGCGGCGTGACGGACACGGACGAGATCAAAACCGCTTGTAGTCGGCTCTTAGATACAGGCGTGTCCACTTCGACGTATGGTTTGGGGGATAACTTTAACGAGGATTTAATGATAGCCATGTCCGAATCCGGTGGCGGTAACTCTTATTACGGTGAAACGGCAGAAGATTTAATGGATCCATTCATGGAGGAATTCGACCTGCTTTCCTCACTGTATGCTGTAAACATACGGTTGAGAATCGAAGAGACAAAGGGGTATACGATCAACGTTCTCAATCGTTTCCGGCAAGACAAGATCCAACATTATTGCCTGCCGAACATCGCCTACGATTCAGAAGGATGGGTTCTGCTCGAGATCGATATCCCAAAAGAATACAGTGGAAATGGAGATGGGAGAAAGGCGTTATTGTTGGGGTCAATCCACCTGTGCTACGATACGATGGATGGCACACACATCGAAGAAGAACCGATTCCCGTATCGTTACCATCCTTAGGCTCTCACGCATTCGAATCACTCTCAAAAGATCCGTTGGTCGAAGAACGTCTACAGGAGATTCGTGCCTCCGATATCCAAGAAGAAGCAGTCCGAGCAGCGCGGAGAGGTGACTGGGTTCGTCTCCATCAACTTTTGGATGAAGCGGAAGAAATTGCGAAGGATAACGAGTGGCTACAACAGGTGGTTGGAACGTTGAAAAAACGGGCGCTCCGCAGAAATAGTAAGCGTCTGTCCAAGGAACTTCGATACTCTTCCCGAAAGATGAAAACGCGTCTCGCCGCTCAGAAAGAAGATGCGTGGGCCAGAGACGGAGCATCCTTCTTGCGCAAGAAGATAGAGCAAGGCAAAAAACAGGAACCGACCGATTAATACTTGACGACTCGAATGGGTTTGATATAATACATGGGCTTTACGGTGCCGTGCCCGAGCGGTTTAAGGGGCTGGTTTGCAAAACCAGTTTGTCATCGGTTCGAATCCGATCGGCACCTCTCTATTTTATGCCCGCCTTGTTGCGGGCATTTATGTTTTTCGCGTTTTATCTTTCCACCAAGAGAGACGCTGTTTGATTCGTTTCTCGTCCCCATACTCTGTCGGTCGGTAGAAGGCTTGGGGGGTTAGGCTGTCCGGCCAATATCGTTGGTTTACATATCCGTACGGGTGATCGTGGGGATATACATATCCGATTGGCGGATCAGCAATGTGAGCAGGAACATCGTGAGCACCCGTTTCGCGAACAAAGTTGAGTGCTTCTTTGATCGCAAGATAGGACGCGTTGGATTTGGGTGCGGTAGCGAGATATGTGCAAGCTTGTCCCAAGATAATGCGGGCTTCGGGCATACCGATTTGCTGCACAGACTGCATCGCAGACATGGCGAGAGGCAAAGCGCGCAAATCCGCATTACCGATATCTTCACTCGCAAAGATAACCATTCTTCGCGCGACGAACATCGGATCTTCTCCCCCAGCGAGCATACGAGCCATCCAATACAAGGCGGCGGAGGGGTCAGATCCGCGCATGGATTTGATAAATGCACTCACAACATTGAAGTGCGCTTGGGCATTGGAATCGTGTAGCAGATCTTTTTGCATTTGAGCGGTGGATAACAATTCGGTTGTCAAGAGACCGTGTTCCGCAGAAGGAGCCAATCGCTCCAAAATGGACAGAGCACGACGGACATCCCGCGATGAAAAAGAGGCAATCGTCTCCAAAACCCCCTCTTCTGCGGTCAAATTCAAGTGCGTCAAACCTCTTTTTAGTGCCACGCATACCTCATCTTCCGATAAAGGCTGAAGTTCAATTATCCAACAACGCGATCGAAGGGCTGGATTCACCGAAAACGATGGATTTTCGGTTGTCGCACCGACGAGTAGGATCAGGCCAGACTCGATGTAGGGCAACAGAGCGTCTTGCTGCGTACGATTCCAACGATGAATTTCATCGATGAACAAAAGCATACCGCCAAACATTTGGTTGCTCTCAGCCTGACGTATCTTCTCACGCAAAACCGGCATTCCTTCACTAACGGCAGAGATTTGAGCAAAGACTCGTGAACTCACCTGCGCCATGAGGAGAGCAAGCGTCGTTTTA
>JAYYRF010000012.1:0-3230 GCA_036127535.1 Myxococcota bacterium
AAAAGATGCAAGTAAAGAGAGTGCTCGAAAAGAGCAAGAGCACGCCTCTTCGAAGGAAAAGCTCCAAGAAGCGCTCAACCGAAAGGGGAGGCAACAAGCCTTGGACGATATCAAGGAGCGTTGCACGCACGATGTACATGAGAGCCAAGATGCAGAAGGAAACACGATTGAGGGTGTGCCTGGAGGGTGTAAACACTCCGTTGACTTTTTGAATGAGATGAATGAGAAGGTGGGCGGATGTGATAGTCTCGAAGACTTAATGACAAAGCTCGACACGATGTTCAAAGGGAGCAACAAGCAAGAATTGAAAGCCGAGTTGCAGAAGCAAACCACGAACTTGGAGAAGGAGTGTATCGCTTCTCGTCAGTTTTTGGCAGAAAGCACCGAGCCAGATCTCGATCAGTTGCAAGAGCAGCTCTTAATGACGCACGACGGCACAGATGAACGCAAGAGGGCCGTTTTGGATTATCAAAGGGGGGAAACACTCAAACTGGATTTGGAGGAGACGACCGAACTGGCCGATAAAGGCGAAGGCTTGGTTGCCGAAGGAAAGGAGGCTCTCCAAAAGTACGAAAATGCAAAATGGTACCAAAGCAAGAAGGGAATGATCCTCCCCTTGATTAAACGAATGATTCACGTGTTGTGTGAAATGGCGATGAAGCGGGTGAAAGATTCCTTTGAAGATGCGATGAACCAAGCGAAAGACGTAAACATGATGGATGATTTAAAAAATCATCCAAATGAGATGGCCTATGCCTACGATATGTTACCGGAGGGCCTGCAGCCGCAAAGACTACAAGCCCAGAGGGAAGCCTATTACAAGTACATCGATAATTTTGACAGCATAGACACAAAGCGAATCGCGCACGACAAAATGAATCGTAAAGAGCTACTCATGCAAGAAGTCCAAAAAAGACTTCCGCCCAAAGAGGGAGAAGGTGAAGATGGAGAACGCTGGAATGACTTTCAAGAAAAGTTCACCCAAAGCCTCATCAATGGTCGCAATGAGCACCTAAAAGATACGTTTATGCAAGCGTTGGATAATTGGGATGGATTTCGAGACACGGCCGTGGAAGGAACCACCGAAGCGGCCTTTGCCATAAAAGATCTCAAGGATATCTTCTCCGCTTGGGGAGAGGGGAAAGGCATCCCTAACGATTTGAAAAATCCCGAAGAATACAAAGAATGGCTTTGGGGTAAAGGAAAGCATTCGGGTTCTGATGAGGTATGCTGTACATGCGTTGTGCAAGCGTTGGGTGCGATCACCATGTTGTCGAAGGTGGTTGGAAACGTAATGGATTTGAACGAGACGAGCAGTGCACGAGACCGTTTGAAGGCGTTGCAAGGCTCCGAAGAGAAAAATGATCCCCAAACAGAAGCATTGATTCATATGCTGAATGAGGAATTCAAACAGGCGATCAGGGAGCTCGCGGCGAACGGCGTTGATGGCGTTCAGGCCATTATCAAAGCTATTCCGGTTTTTGGTCCCGTGGTTGGTGGCGTTTTGGATGTCAAAGACATGATTGTGGCTCTGACCCGAATGTGCCAAGATATAGCCAAGCACGATGAGGATGTAGTCAATGCAACCGACGCGTTTAATCGCGGAGATATACATGCCTACGCCCTAGAAGGAACAGCGGAGTACGATTCTCAGCGCGCAACACGAAATGGTGTCGAAGCAGCTACAAAGGCTCTTTCTGCCGTAGGTGGTTTCGTTCAGGGGGTTCCAACTCCTGAGGGACAAGTCGCAGGAAAACTCCTAAAAGGATTGGGTGACAGCATTGGTGCGATCTCCAAGTTTGTCGCGATGGCCTATGATGAAGTGATCGCACGAGAGATCATTCAATTGCGCACCAAAGCCGCCGATGGGGATGTAGAGGCGCAAAACAGACTGTTTCGTCTCTCCCAACAACAGGCCAAAGGATTGATAGCCGTGGGGCTCCAGGAGGGAAATCAAAATGCAATTCGATTCGTTAAGTCCCGGGCGACAAGTGGATTAACCGAACAGGATCTGAGGAATTGTGGCCTTGAACTATGTCGAGAGTGGCTTTTGGCCGTAGACGGTCAAGAACTCTTTGATCAGGACAGTGCCGTATCGGCGATTTACCGTGCCTTTAAGGGAAACATAGAGAAAAAATGGAATGCGAGAACATTGCGATGGAAGTTGGAACTCTACGTGCAGAATCTGAAATCGCACGGAGATGAACTGCGGACGCTGTCCGATCTATGGGAAACCGAGAATGCCAAACAATTGCAGAAGATTTCATCCAATATCATCAAATTGAGGGCACTGGACATCGATTTACAGAACACCAAGACGATTATGGATAACTTGATCTCCGATATTTCTGAACTCAAAACGGACGAGACCTTTATTTTAGCGGAGGATCGAGACGTTACCAAAGCGCAGCGCAACATCATGCAAAATCGGATTAACCAATTGAAGAAGATGATTCGCTATCAGTTTCAATATGCCCTCAGTATCAACACACTGGCTGGTGAACAAATGGATATAGTGGAGCGGTTCCAAAACAATATCAAAGGTGCGGGTGAAAAGATCGAAACCAATGTGGCGCGGTTGGACGGTGAAATTGCAACATTGGAGACGGAAGTGACAGACCTGCAGCAAACACAAAATCGTCTCCAAGGCGAAGTAGATCAGCTGCCCGTTAATATTCAGCAACTCGAAGGGGAAATCCGTAATTTGGTTCAGAAAAAAAATGCGCAGATATCCATTGTGGAAACCAACACAGCGCGGGTAGAGGTTCTTCTCGGCAAAGAGGAACGAACCGAGGCGGAGAACACAGAGATCGAAGAGGCGCGTACGAAAATACGAGCCGCTACCGAAAAAAGAGATGAGATTCAGGCAGATGAGGATCGCAAAACGTCAGAGAAAGATACATTAAGCGCTTTACTGGTCGCCAAAACCGCAGAACTCAATCAAACCAAGGAAAGCATCGAATCCAAAACGCAAGAAAAGACGCAAAAGCAAGAAGAGAGACAAAATCTACGCTTAGAAATACCAAAGCTGAAGCCCAGTCTCGAAAAGTACCAACTGTTTATCCGAAAATATCAGAGCTTGGTCGCTTCTATCTCCGAAGGAACCAAGAAGTTTAAAAAAAACAAAACCCCTTGATCTGTGTTGGTCTTTGCATCGTTGGGTTTCCTTACGAACGATGGGTTTGATGCGTGGTAACACCATCAAAAATAATGGGGCGTCGCGCTGCGTG
>JAYYRF010000013.1:0-2738 GCA_036127535.1 Myxococcota bacterium
AACCGAATGTTCCACCCCAGGAGACGCATAGTACGCCATCTGCTTTTCCATGTACTTCCAAGTCGGGTATGTCAGCCAAAATACGCTTGACCTTTTCCTCGCGAATCAACGACATTTTTTCGTGGTTTTCCGGATCATAAGAAACATTCCCGGTTAGGTCCGCTTTCTCCAAACCACCAATTCGGTGCTCCAGTCCCGGAGTGCCTGGAATAGCCCATGGACGCGCAAGGGTTTCCGGATCTCTTTTGTAGGGAGCGAATCCCTCCGTTTCTGTGGCGAAGTTGCACTCTATTGGGGTGAGCTCCTCTGGGTCGGGAAGTCTCCAAGGCTCTGAACCATTGGCGATGTATCCGTCTGTGAGAAGCATGATGGGCATCCGGTATTTGATGGCTGCGCGAACGGCTTCAATACCGGCATGAAAGCAATCCGAGGGAGACTTTGCCGCCAAAACAGGAATGGGTGATTCTCCGTGTCTGCCATATATGGCGATATTAAAATCAGATTGCTCTGTTTTGGTTGGGAGTCCTGTCGAAGGACCTCCTCGTTGTATGTCGACTACGACCAGTGGAAGTTCTGTTATGGTTGCCAAGCCAATGGCTTCTCCTTTCAGAGCAATTCCTGGTCCCGAAGAGGAGGTGATACCGATGTGGCCACCAAATGATGCTCCAATAGCAGAACTGATGGCCGCGATCTCGTCTTCCGCCTGAAACGTAATGACTCCGTGTTCTTTGTATTTTGATAAATTGTGAAGAAGATCACTCGCCGGAGTAATTGGATACGCACCCAAAAATAGAGGTCGGTTTGCAAGGCTCGACGCTGTGACAAAGCCGAGAGCCAAAGCTTGGTTTCCAGATATGTTTCGGTACACCCCAGGCCGTAATTTGGCGGGTGCGACCTCATAAGAAGACGGCAACAGCTCCATGGTCTCCGCAAAACTCCAGCCCGCTTCGAGGGCATTGATGTTCGCATCTGCATATTTTTGCTTGTCACCTTTAAACTTGGAGCGAACCCAGGCGATGGTCTTTTCCTTGCTGCGGTTAAAGAGCCAGTATGTGATGCCAAGAGCGAAAAAGTTTTTACAACGATCTGCTTCTTTCCGATTTAAGCCTTGTTCCTTGACTGCAGCAGCCGTCATGGAAGACAACTTCACCGGAATCACTTGGTATTCACTCAAGGATTCGTCTTCAAGAGGATTATTTTCGTAGTCGGCATTTCGCAAGTCTATCGCCTGAAACTTATCGGTATTCACGATAATCATGGTTCCGGGTGCCATATCTTTTAAATTCTTCTTGAGTGCGGCTGCATTCATCGCAACCAACACCGTTGGTGCATCACCGGGGGTGCGGATTTCAGAAGAGGAGAAGTGCAATTGAAAGCCGGATACACCTCCCAAGGTGCCGGCTGGTGCTCGAATTTCTGCAGGGTAATCTGGAAATGTGGCGATATCATTTCCATACAGTGCTGTCGTGGTCGTGAACTGTGTACCGGTTAATTGCATCCCATCACCTGAATCGCCCGCGAAGCGGATGATCACATTTTCGACTTGGGTCTGTGACTTACTTACCATTTTGAACTCATAAAAAAATTGACGAATAATATACTTTAACAGGTCTTTGTATATCTCATTCTTGATAAAATGGTAGTTTTTGATAAAAGAGAACATGAATAAGGAGACATTTTGAAATATCGCTTATTGAAATGGCTTGCATGCCCCAAATGCAGTGGTGAATCATTTTCAATCGAAGTTCGACAAAGCAACCACCAGCCTGTTTGCTCGAGTCACTTCTTGGAAGGTGTCATCGATGGTGTAAATTTGGAGAAGCTTTCCGAAACAGAAATCGAAGAAGGGGCATTACATTGTCAGAAATGTTCGGCGGTTTATCCGATTGTTGCCGGCATTCCCCGCATGCTTGTTGGGGATGAGGGAGAGAAGACGCATCATCGGAAAACGGTTTTCAATACGGCCTCCAATGTATGGGAAAACAACTTTCTCGAAATTTCCGCTCCACTGGTTGCACAAGATTTTCTCGGTAAAGCCGTCTTGGACTTGGGGTGCGGCTATGGACGGCATACCTACTTTGCTGCTCGCTATGGTGCAGAAGTCATCGCGATTGATAATTCCGAAGATGCACTGTACTCAGCCAAACAAAACACAAAAAATCTCAAACATGTGCACTTTATACAAGCTGATGCCGCCAATATTCCAATAAAAGCGCAGTCTATTGACCGCTTGTACTGTTACGGACTTTTGCACCATGTAGATGATCCAAAAGTCGTTTTGGCGGGTGCTACGGATGTAATCCGACCTGGCGGAACCTTGTCTCTATGGGTTTACGGGCCGCGACAAGGGCTCACTTTGGTGATGAACAATGCTCTGCGTGGTGTTTCGACCAAAATGGACGAAAAACAGCTCGTGCAGTTGTCGGTTATGATCGCACGATTTCTACGCGTTTTCTCTCACACCCCGTATCGTTGGTTCGGTAAGATTCCCCTTGCAGGGGGGATTTTGTCACATTTACCCGTACACGAACACCACAACTGGCCGTTTGATGTGGTGGTGGCTGATATCTGCGATCGCTTGCGCATTCCCGTAAAGCACTGGTTCACCAAAGAAGAACTCGAAAAGTGGTACGGTTCCAGCGGATATTCCAATTTTACCGTACGCCGTCGCATTCGAAACAACGAGACCTTTTGCTCGATTGGGTATCGCCGATAGCTATCCTCTAAAATCGCGAGCG
>JAYYRF010000014.1:0-7113 GCA_036127535.1 Myxococcota bacterium
CTCTCTGAAACAACTTGCCAATCTTCTCGGCCACAAAACTGCTACGAAGCCGCCCAAGCCAACGAAAAAACAGACATCGCCAAGGCGCTTCTTTTCGCACAAAAAGGGTGTGATGCGGACGATCAGAAAAGCTGTGTCAAACTTGGCTATTACCTGTTGCAGGGAATGGGTACACCCCAATCTCCACAACAAGCCAATCTCATCTTTTCCAAAGCCTGCGAGCAAAAAGAAGGCTTGGGTTGCTTTAATATCGCTCTTTTACATCTCGAAGGAAGAGAACGAGAAAAAGACGCCGGGCGTGCGATGAACTTCTTCTCTCAGGCCTGTCAATATGGCGATCACCGTGGCTGTTTGCAAGGCGGTCGCCTGGCGCTTTCCAGCCAAAAGAAAGAGGAAGCTTTTGCACTTTTTGAAAAGGGCTGTGCCTTACAAAACATGGAAACGTGCGCGCAGTGGGCGTTTCATTTGTCGTCTGGAACAGACTCCGAACAAAAGCAGGCGTCTGACCTGTTTCAGCAGAGCTGTAACCTCGGACATGCAAAGAGCTGTTTCAACTATGCCCTCATGCTCCACAAGGGAAATGGGCTGCCAGCGAACCCGAAGCGCGCCGTACAGTACATGGAACGCGCCTGTACATTGGGAGATACCCAAGCGTGCTCTCTTCGGAAATAAGTCCTTTACTCCATCACGGTCATCGCAATTCGAAATCCGAAATTGCCATCTTTGTAATCCGGAGAGAGATGAATACGCTTGGCTGCGCGTAACGCATAGGGTTCGTTACCCCATCGTCCACCTCTCAAAATACGATGATCACCCAAACTGCTACCGGTTGGATCTTCATTGTAGTCGTAGTCGGAATAGAATCCATAGCGATCATTGACCCACTCCCAAACATTTCCCCGTATATCGTATAGCCCAAAATCGTTGGGGAGCTTTTCCGCAACCGGATGGGTTTGTGCATCGGCGTTTGCGCAGTACCAAGCCAAATCAACCAAGGGTGTACCATCGGACAAGGTCAGTTCTGATTCGCAATTGTGATCTTGACCTGCTGGAATCTCACCTCCACCGAGCGGTGTCCAGATGGCAGACGCGCTCCCACCGCGAGCGGCATATTCCCATTCCGCTTCCGTGAGAAGTCGATACCCACGGCAATCTTGAATTCGATTGGGAGGGATCAGCAGATCACTGCGCTCTCGACATTCGATATCCTCTCCTTCTCCTATACATTCGTAGCATTCCTCTTTGTCTTCCGATATCGATAGCGTATTGCAATAATCGGCGGCCTGAGACCAAGAGACATTTTCGACGGGACAGGTCAGGCCACAGTCGGAAAACCAGGCGGGATTGTATCCCATCACATCCAAAAACATTTCTTGCGTCACTTCAGTCTTCAAAACCATAAAATCTCTCGTAATGATGACCTCGTGTAAGTCCTCATCTTGGGAGCGTCCTTCCTCGTCTAAGGGGGAGCCCATCCAAAAAGCAGCCGCGGCCAATCGAAGGAATCGATCGTCTGTAACGGTTACCTCCGGCGTCGATTCAGGCTCGATCGCTGGCTCGGGTGGATTTTCAGGTACAATTTGGTAGCTCTGCTCCGTCGGTGCGCACCCCAACAGCCAAAGGCATTCAACGAAAGCTAGAACCATGAATCCATCCAATCAAAACCCTACGTACACCAAAGACAACGGGTGTGACCCGATGGGGAACATAGGAGGGAAAGAGAATTATATTCCCGACTTTTTTCATGCTGACCTGCTCCTCATCAGCGAGGGGAGGAAAAATTTCCAAGTCTCCGCCTTCGTAGAGAGACGGTTCGACCAGCGGAACGACAAAACTCAGTTTTCGCGTTGATACCGAGACGCCGTGGTCGATATGCCATCTGTATTCTCCCCCGGGCTTGTATTGCACAAATTGTGGAGGGTCTCGGCGCAAGTCTATTCCCTGTAGGTCAAAACGCCAAATCTCCTGGTTGGCTCGCTGAATATGCATGGTCAACTCGTCAAACACCTCTGTAGAGAAAGGAAGAGGCTGTTGCTGACAATTTCGCATTTCTACATCGTGCTGGGGTGTATCTCCGACCACCGCATCCGACCATCGATCCTCTTGAATTAAGCCGTGAAGATATTCAACAAATGGTCGTGAAAGGACAGATTGGTAAGCCAATCTCCAAGTAGATTTATCATTTCCCAAAGCCGGTACCGAAAAGTAAGACGTCTTCATATACCCCATCGTTTGCAACGAACCTATTTTACGCGAACCATCGTTTTTTTTCAATCGAAATGTAAGGAATTAGACGCACGTTCCTTTCTTCACTAGCAAACAAAGCCAAATTGCAGTAATAAACTGTACAACGTGCAAGACCCGGGAGCATCATGAACCGAATACTTTTCTATCTAATCCTTCTATTCACGATGAACGCCTGCAGTGGCAAACAGTATGCGAAATCCTATGGAGACCACGCTTACGAACAACAGGCCGTCGCAATGGATTTCCAGTCAAAGGGATACATCGGAGAAGGTGCCCCCGCGATGAAGAGCGAAGCGCGCTATAAAAAGAAAATGGCCGTTAAGGAGCGCGGTAAGCAATCGTCTCAACAAGAGCCGATATCTCGACGCATACACTACAACGGCCATGTCGAACTGCAAGTCGCCCGCGTGGAAGAAAGTATGCAAGAGATTCTACGCGTGGCCAAAGAAAATGGTGGTGCACTGGAAAACCGTGGTGAAAAATACATTACGATTCGCGTGCCGCAACAGAAATTTGATGCGGTATTTGAGACGCTTCTCTCCCTCGGAGAAGTGATTTCCAAGTCCATTACGGCACAAGACCTGAGTCAAGCGTTCCAAGCGACCTCTCTTCGCCTAAGAACGGCTACCTCTACGCGAGACCGATTACTCGAACTACTCAACAAGAGCCAAGATGAAAAAGAAAAAATTGCACTGCTCAAAGAGATTCAACGCCTCAATGAACAAATCGACACCATCGAATCTCAACTTCGCATACTGGATAACTTGTCTAAAATGTCTCGTATCACCGTCGAACTCAGACCCCGTCAAAACCAAGTCACAAGCAGAGGACAAGAGGCTACCGGGTTTTCTTGGATTCAAGATCTCAGCCCCTTTCAAAGCGATGTTTTGGATGCCGGTAAACGCTATCAACTTCCAATACCGGAAGGGATGGTGCTCCTCAGCAAGCGCGGTTTGTTCAAAACCCAATCGGCCAACGGCTCCTTTCTACGAGCAGCGACCCTACCGAACCAACCGCAGGGAAGCGCTGCCTTCTGGCAAAAAGCAATTCACAAGCGCTTGGCAGATGGATTTGCTTCTGCCAATCTCATGACCTTGGGCGCCTACCAAGCCGTATCTTTTCTATCCGATTCCCAAAAACCCTACACATATATCGTAGCCGTGCACACCGAGGAGAGAAAGCTCCACGTTGTAGAAATTTACTACCCGACCCCCGAACAAAACGAACGGTATCATAAAAGTATAAAAGCCATTATGGGAGGAAAATAATATGTTGTATGTACTGGTATGTCTTGCGTTTGCCCAAGATTTAGATGCTCCCAATACCCCTGCGGTGGCACCAAACAACGAAATATTATCTGAAACCGAAGCGGCCCAACATATTACGGCCAGCCTCGTCCTGAAGGTAGAAAAAAGAGAGATCATTGCCGCGCAGATTATAAAAAAACTCGAAGAAATCGGAGGATACTACAGTCTGCGTACGGATCAAAGACTTCAATTGCGTGTTCCCACGGAAAAAATGGAAACATTTACCGAGTTCTGCTCTCAACTGGGTGTAGCAGCCGGTCGAACCTTCCAAAGTCAAAGCCTGAGTCAAGAGTTATCTGAACTTCACGGTAAGCTCAAGAGTCGAGAAGAACTGCTCGACAAATATTTCCAAATTTTGGAATCATCCAAAGCAGACTCGGTTACGGTCGTTGAGAAGGAAGTAATTCGTTTGATATCCGCTATTGAGAATCTCAAGGCGCAGAAAGACAACGCAAGTCTACGCGCGCAGTTCTCTCACCTCGATATTGCATTCCAATTTCGAGATCGAAGACAGCCCGTCGCTGATGGTTCTTCTGAATTTGACTGGCTCAATACACTCAATCTGTCCGAATTACTCGAGCAGTTTCAAGACGACATCGTCCCTGGCCATGTCCGCACCCTCAAAGCTCCAATTCCAGCGGGATTTGCACAATACAAGGTCAAGCGGGAAACCCGCGCAGCATCTTTTGATCAAGTTCTCTATCGCGCGCGAAAATATCGCAGCGACCAAAGGGCAGATGATGCTTTTTGGGCAGAGGCTGTCCAACATCGCATGAAACAAGCTGGCTATTTCGGATACAAAAATGCAGATCTTCAATCGACGGTACTCGAAAACGGTGTTCAATTAATACAAACGCTTGCCCCCTACGGACAAGAGGACTACAGCTATTGGATCGCGTTTCGAAGCGAGAAAAATGCAATTACAATTATCGAAGCAGCCGGAGAAGTTTCGAGATTTGAAGGTCACAAAGACAGCATTCTCCAAGCGATCAAATCGCTGCCCAGTCGATGATCAGGCAATTAGACACATAAAGATAAACCCCGACCTCTTTAATCCGTATTGAAGGGAATACCTGCGAAAAAGAACGCGTTCCAATTTGGAGTCTTTGTCTTTTTGGGGCATTAAATTTTAGGGGGGAACCATGGAACCAAATGTACCGAATCGTCCAAAGAAAAATTGGATTGGAACGGATAAGCAGTTCAAAGTGTTATGGTGGTTTCTCTCGATTACCATCGTACTCAATCTACTCGACGCTATTTTTACCCTAAACTGGATTGAGCGCGGGGAGGCCAACGAGGCCAATCCACTAATGGAAGTCATCATATCAAAACCGATACTGTTCGTCTGCGTCAAAACCTCTTTGGTCAGTTTGGGATGCTACCTACTTTGGCGTTTTCATCGTCGTCCGATCGCTGTTGTCAGCATCGTTCTCGCTTTTTTGGCGTATTACGCCGTCCTTTTACACCATCTTCGAGCAGTCAAGCTCGAACCGATCCTATCTTCATTGGCGCTTTTGTAATCTCAAATCACCGTCTCCTTTTCGCTTTCTTGATCATTGGGCGCCGATGGAGAGCGTTTTTTGGCAGCGGTCTCGTTCGAAGAAGAAGAAGCTTTTTTTGGTAAAAACCGCGAAACGACAAAGAATAAGAGGGATGTGATCAAGATGGAGAGAAACCAATGCAAGGGAAAACCAAGGCCTTGAAACAAAGGAGCCATCGGGATGGAAAGCAGGAGAGAGATAAGTATAAATACCCCGATTAGGATCCCGAGACCGACAAAGGAAGCAACGATAGAGAATAGACGTTTCAAAGAATCACCGATAGGAATGAGCGGTATGCTATATGTAACGTAAACCCTCTCTAAGGTTCCATATTTTTGTCTTCCCCCACTCGCCCAAGCGCCCCCGTTCTCGAATACACTGTCCCCTCCGATTCCACCATCCGGCTCGATGCTTACTGTCTACAAGTCTTTGCCGCGATTTACACGCGTTCTCAGGCCAAAAAGTGGATTAAGTCCGGTCACATCTTGCTGAATTCCGAAGCGGTATCACCAGCGTATTTTCCAAAATTGGGGGATCGGATCACCTTATGCTCTCCCAAAAGCATCCTACCCAAGTATGCTCTGTCGATCCCCGTTCATTTCGAAGATGACCATATGGCCGTTGTTTTCAAACCGGCAGGCCTTCACGTCAGCGGTAATTACCCACGGACACTGCGCAGAGCATTGCGACACAATCTACAACCGAGTGCGATCCCCTATCCACTTCCACAACCCGAGCCCGCACATCGACTCGACCGAAGAACAAGCGGCTTGTTGTTGATCGCCAAAACCCCTGTCGCGATTCAGGCTTTGGGAGATGATTTTGCCAACCAAAGAATCAAAAAGCGATATCGGGCACTGGTTCTCGGCAAGGCATCTGATGGTGGTTCTCGAGAAGACATAGACGAGAAAACCGCCCTTACCCAATGGAAGGTTGTATTTCAGAACCGCAGTCTCCATACCGACTTTTTGACAGAACTCGATGTATTTCCCCACACCGGTCGCACCCACCAGATTCGCAAGCATTTGGCGCGTTCGGGGCATCCCATCCTCGGTGACGATCTCTATCACAACGGCTTGGTTCGTACGGATAAGGGCTTGTTTTTGAGCGCGGTTGGGATATCTTTTCTTCATCCGGTTCTACGAACGGAACACTCTTTTCAAATCGATCCACCGAACAAATTCGCGCGCTATCGCGAAAGAGAAGAAAGGCGCTTTCGGACCTACCATCAGGAGAAAGAATGAAACGCATCTTGATTACAGGCGCCAGCAGCGGCTTGGGTTTAGCATCGTCCAAAAGACTCGCCCAAAAAGGGCATCATATAATTATGCTTGTGCGAAGTCCGCAAAAGGGAGAGGCGGCACTCCGTTCCGTTCGCAAACACGGATCTGCGGAATTGCTTCTTTGTGATTTATCCGATCTGAACCAGCTACAAGCGGGAACGTTTCCCACACCAAAGGAGCCGATCGATGTGTTGATGCACAATGCTGGGATCATCGAAACGCATCGTCACATCACCCCACAAGGATTCGAGCGCACCATCGCCGTTAATCATCTTGCCATGGTTCTTCTGACCCATACCCTTTGGGCGTCTCTTCGAGACGACGCACGTATCGTGATCGTATCCTCTGGAGCCCACAAAGCGGTGCGTTTCAACTTGGACGATTGGATGGCGGAAAAGAAATATTCTCTCATTCAGCAATACGGATTGAGCAAGCTGTGTAACATTCTGTTCTGCGTTGGGTTGGCCAAAAGAATTAAGGGAACCAAAAAGACGGTCAACTCCGTCCACCCCGGCGCGGTAAATACCGGTCTGGGGAATAACAATCAAACGTGGTACGCTCCCATTGGACATCTGGTCAAACGCTTTCTAATGAAACCGAACAAAGGTGCGGATACACAAGTTTGGTTATCGATCGCACCCGAGCTTCATTCTCAGAGTGGTGGATACTACTACAAGAGAAAGCTGGCCCCCGTAAGCAAAGACGCGAAGAGTTCTCACAATGCAGACGTTCTGT
>JAYYRF010000015.1:0-11665 GCA_036127535.1 Myxococcota bacterium
TTAACGGTCTTGTTCAAAATGATCGAGCAACTGTTGTGGGGCTTTGTTCTTATCACCACTTGCCAAGTATGGCATCTGGGGATGTCGCTGTAAGAAGCCAAAGGATCATTTTCGCCGCTACGGAATTTCGGTTTCGCAACGCCAACAGATTTGGAAACCGGGCTCCCAATCCGCACCGCAAGAGGGACACTTTACTGGCTCATCCGCGGAAAAAACAAGCTTCGGACCGTCAACGCGACTCAAGATTTCGTGGGCGCGATCGACTTCCTCGGGCTTAACCAGTACCCGGCAAGGCAATCCAAGACCGCCCATACCGACCATAGAAGCCAAATTCTCCCCGGACAGCACAGGATGAAGCCCATATTGCTCTAAAAGCCGCTTTTTGAGTTGGGCATTCAGCGTATTGTCCGAACGATAGACTTCCGTCCAATGGTTCATTATTTCTCCGTATTGTCTTAGAAAGATACTGTAATTCTTCCTTTCTCAAAAGCAAGCGACATGTAGTCTTTATCTTTTTATCGCCCTGTACACCGACAAGAGAACCCCCTTTGTCCCCCGAATACAACAGCAAAAAAAGACTGCGCCATATTTATTACGTTCGCCAACAGTAAAACGAGATACAGTTCGTGTATAGGTATTTGGAGCAACATATGAAGAAGATTATACCCTTTGCCCTTTTCGCAGCTGCGTGCCAGTCAGAAGAAGGTGTGAAAGTCTACAACAGCACACCGGAAGTTGCAATTATTTCTCACAGCTCTGGAGAAGTGTTTTTAAGTGGATATGAAACCAGCTTTCAGGCGAGCATTAGTGACGGCAACCACGAAGCCAGCGCACTTCGAGTTACGTGGACATCCGATCAAAGAACCTTATGTCCAGAGAGTATACCAGAGTTGGACGGTACGAGCATCTGCCTCGCCAGTCTGAACGAGGGAGAGAGCATCGTTCGTGTGCAGGTTACCGATCCGGAAGAGGCTTCAGGACTCGATTCGATCGACATCGAAGTCACTCCAACCTTTGCACCAACCGTCGAGATTCAATCACCCACCAATACGGGGCTGTATTACAGTGATCAACTGATTCTGTTTTCCGCTGTTATCCTGGATAACGAAGATCCCTCTATCGACTTGAACTACACGTGGGAGAGTTCGCTGGATGGTATTCTAAGTACCGCCGCAGCACCGAACTCCGACGGGGCGATGGAAGAGTATCTGAATTTGAGCGAGGGAGAGCACGCACTAACTCTCTCCGTCACCGACCAATCCAACAAAACAACCACCCAAAGTATCTCCATTAGCGTCGGTGGACCCAACTCTTCCCCAGATTGCTCCATCACGTCCCCACAAAATGATTCGACGTTTGTGCAAGGAGAGAACATTATTTTTACCGCCACCGCCATCGACCAAGAACTCAGTGGAGACGATCTGACCATCTCGTGGCTTTCGGACAAAGACGGGGTGTTGGGAAGCGGTATTATCAACTCCGATGGCAATGTAACCCTAAGCTATGCGGGCTTGTCGTCCAACACGCATACCATACAGTTTACCGTAGAAGATGAGATTGGCAGCCGATGCTCTGACTCTATTATCATATCTGTGGGCACCCCTCCGATTCTTACGCTTCTCGAACCGACCAACGGCGAAATTTTTAGCGCCGGAGACATCGTTTCTTTTACCGGAACCTTGGAGGATAACGAGGAGATCCCGAGCAGCATCACTCTATCGTGGGTCTCGGATATCGATGGAGAATTCTCCACCCAAGGCGCCAATTCCAACGGAAACTTGGCGTTAAACACCTCTTCATTGAGCATCGGACTCCACAGCATCAGCATCACTGCGACAGACGAAATCGGTTTGACCGACTCTGCGATTCTCAGTCTGCACATCAATTCTCTACCGACCGCCCCAACGGTTTCAATTTCACCAGATCCGGCCAATACGTCGGACACGCTTATCGCATACGCCACCGGATCGACCGACGAAGATGGTGACAACGTCTCTTACAGCTATGCGTGGTACCAAAACGGTGTCTTGACAACCAACGCAACGGCCTCCCTACCCAGCAGTGCTACCCAAAAAGGCGAACTTTGGTCGGTGCGCGTTACACCGAACGATGGATATCAAGATGGCTCCTATGGAGAGGCTTTTATCACCATTGACAATGCACAGCCCGTCGTCAATACCATATCCATCACGCCGAGCGCCCCCAACACGACCGATACCCTAACGTGCAATGTATCCGTCATCGAAGCGGACGGCGAATCTCTAATCGAAACGTACACTTGGGTCAATAATACAACCGGCCTCTCTCTCGGGTCGAGCAGTACGCTCGTTCTAACGGCCGATATCGTATCTCCCGGAGATGCGATCGAATGCCAGTATAGCGTAGAGGATTCCGAGTCCTCTGATGCAGCGACCAGTTCCGTCTATGTAAGCAATACCGGCCCTACCGAAAGCTCTGTTGTTATCGCTCCAAGCGTGGCCAGCATCGGAACCGAAGTCAGTTGCAATCTCGCCGTCGACGATCCGGATCAGTTGGGATACTCCGAGGTCTTTACCTGGACAAACGACACCACTGGTGCAACACTGGGGGTTGCACAAACCCTCTTGATCGAATCGTCCTTTGCCAGTCCAGAAGATGAAATCGCCTGTTCCGCATCCGCCATCGATCCTTCGGGCGCATCGGGCAGTGGTTCCACCTCAATCATATTGGAAAACCAAGATCCGATCATCGATGGCATCAGCTTCTCTCCGACCACCCCGGCACTCGGAGACTCCGTACTCTGCGTAGTGGCCGTTACGGAACCCGACGATGAAACCCCAACGTATATCTACGAATGGGTTAATGAAGAAACCGGCGATGTATTGGGAAGCGATGAAGAGCTCTATCTCGACGCATCCGCAACGACCGGTGGTGAGAGAATCTCTTGCTCCGTAACCGTCGAAGACGGCTACGGGGGTACCGTAACCGACAGTAACTCCTTTGTGGTCGCCAACAGCGCGCCAGAAATTGACAGCTTCTCGGTCAGCAGCAGTACGGCAACCACCTCTGATACCGTTACTTGTTCTGGAGCGGCATCCGACTCCGATGGTGATACGCTTAGCGAATCCTATATTTGGACGAATGAAGCGACGGAAACGCTTCTCGGATCCAATGCGAGTTTGTCTTTGTCTCCGCTTTCGGTATCACCCGGAGATACGATCAGCTGCACATATTCGGTAGACGATGGCACCGCCAGCGCGTCCGATCTCGCCGCGATCACGATCATCAACAGCACCCCTATCCTCTCCTCTCTTTCCATCGTTCCTTCCGCACCGTACCTCGGAGATACGCTTAACTGTATTCCAAGCGTAGACGAGCCGGACTTGGAAAGCTACACCGAAAGTTACGAATGGAGTAACGTTGACACCGGTACGCTCATCGGTACGGCCAGCACGCTTACGCTCAGCAATACGATTGGAAATCCACAAGAAGAGATTCAATGCAGCGTCATCGTAACGGATGTGTCGGGCGCAACCACCATCGATCAAACGTCTGTTATCATTGAAAATCTCGATCCCACAATCGATGCGATATCCTTGAGCGCATCGAGCATCGCCATCGGCGAAAGCATCGAATGCTCTGCCGATGCCTCCGATCCAGAAGGGGAAATTCCAACGCTATCATACGAATGGACAAACGTCACCAACGCCACCACCATTGGATCCGGTGCCTCACTCACTTTGACGGCATCGTTGGCAACCGGACTCGATGAAATCGCATGTACAGCAACCGCAACCGATAGCTATGGCGGTAGCGATACGGAAAGTGCCAGCATTCTCGTCGATCCGACGGTTCCAGAATTTACAACCGAAGCGAGTATCTCCCCCTCCTCCGGCGTAACCACCAGTTCTTCTCTCTCATGTGCCGGCGTTGCGATCGATCCCGATGGGGGCAGTGTGTCGCTCTCATACGAGTGGGTCAATACCACCAACGCCACCACGCTCGGAACATCCCCGTCCCTCTCCTTGACCAATGGTACGTCTCAACCGACCGATATCATTACATGCACGATCACGGCGACCGACACCGCCTCCGAACAAAATACCTCGAGCGCCAGCGTGATGGTCGGTAACTCCGCCCCATCTTTGAGCAATATTTCAATAACACCCGCCAGCGCCATCGATACGAGCAGTACGTTGGTCTGCGCCGCCAGTGTGAGTGACCCTGACGGGGAGACCCTCACCGTCGGCTACGAGTGGACTCTCGGAAGCACGAGTTTGGGTTCGACGGATACCTTAACCCTCTCTCCTTCTTTGGCCCAGCCTGGTGATACCATCACCTGTACGGTCTCTGTAGCCGATGGTTATGGGGCTTCCGGCTCCTTATCGACCTCTGTGAGCATTAGCAATACCCCACCGGTCATAGATTCAATCGCCATCTCTCCCGATCCAGCCTACAACGATGACACTCTCTCCTGCGATGTAACCGCTTCGGATGCCGACGGGCAAAGTTTGACCACAACGTACAGTTGGACCAATACCGATACCGGAAGCGTACTTGGCTCCGGTGCGACGGTGACGCTCGACAGCGCAACAGCCGCTCGGAACCAAACAGTACAATGTGTCGCCACGGTGACCGACACCACCGGTCAAAGCGACTCATCCACAACCAGTATCACTCTTGGAAACCGGGCTCCCGGCACAGCAACGGTAGAACTGAGCCCCGATCCAGCGTATCTCGACAGCACGATTACCTGCACGGCATCGGACAGCATCGATGACGACGATGACACCGTAAGCTACCTGTACGTTTGGAGCATAAACGGAACCGATCAAACCGAGACGACAAGCACCCTATCCGGCTCTTTCGTCGCCGGCGATACCATCACATGTACCGTCACGCCTTCCGACGGGCTCCTGAGCGGAACAGCGACGGCCGCAAGCACAACGATCAACAACAGACTTCCGACCGTAGACAGCGTAAGCCTCTCCCCAGACCCGCTCTACACCGACGACACCATCACAGCAACGGCGTCTGCCAGCGATGACGATGGAGATAGCACAACCCTAAGCTACCAATGGTCTGTCAATGGAACCGTTATTCAAAGCGGCACCGATAATAGCTTTGACTCTTCCTTGTTCGGAAAAGAGGATGAAGTCACCGTTAGTGTCACCGCTGATGATGGAAACGATACAAGCGTTGCACTTGAAGATAGCTTAACCTGCAGCAACACACCACCGACAGCTCCCTCTTTGTCGATCACCAGCAACCCTGTCGAACTGATCGATGACGTGGTCTGTTCCATATCGACCGATGCAACCGACCTTGACGGGGACAGCATCTCCTACACATTCTCATGGACCGTCGACGGAAGTGCCTACAGCGGTGCGACCGATACCAGCACCAGCAGCACGATCTCCGCATCCGAAATCGAAGCAGGAGAGGATTGGATCTGTACGGTAACCCCCAACGACGGCGACGACGACGGGAGTACCGGCTCTACCAGCGTGACCATCGACAGTGATTGGGACGGTGCCGTAACCTTTACCAACTGCGGTCAAAGTGGAAGAACGGGACCTTCTCAGTCACAGTGTAACAGCGCCTATTCCGGCGGAACCCTCGACGGCCTCGTCACCCTTTCCAGCGGTATTCAGCAGTGGACTGTACCCAACGATGGTACCTACGAAATCGAAGTACAAGGCGCGGCAGGCGGCACGCACAACCAATCTGGAAGAGCCGGTGGAAAAGGAGCGCGTATGATCGGTGAGTTTACCCTCTCCGAAGGAGACGTCATCAATGTACTCGTTGGACAAATGGGTGGGAACAGCACCAACACCTCCGATACGGACAATGCGGCTCCGGGTGGCGGTGGGGGCACCTATGTATGGATCGAAGGAGAGAGCACACCTCTCATTGTAGCCGGTGGGGGCGGCGGTGGAACGCGGCACACCCAATTTAGTAATTTAGACGCTGTCACCAGCGAGGATGCCCAAGATGGCGCATCGAGCAGCAACGGTGGCACCAGCGGCAATGGCGGCAGAGCCAACACCGGCGGAAGCAGCTACTGGGCCGGTGGTGGTGCCGGATGGTATACCAACGGCACCGCCGGAAACCTCAGCACCAACTGTCAGTACTACTACTCCAGTCCTTGCTCGACGTCGGGCTGCACGAGCAGCAGCAGCGCCGAAGGCGGCCGCACACCACTCAACGGTGGATTTGGCGGGATTCGATGGTATGATGGCCTGGATGAAGGCGGCGACGG
This sequence comes from Myxococcota bacterium, assembly GCA_036127535.1. Classification (GTDB taxonomy): domain Bacteria; phylum Myxococcota_A; class UBA796; order UBA796; family UBA796. Next base: position 6,242 of record JAYYRF010000015.1, read on the forward strand.
CGGGTTTGGCGGCGGCGGCGGCGGTGGATCCGACAACATGGGAACCGGTGGCGGTGGCGGTTACTCCGGTGGAGGCGGAGCCAACTACTACAGCGTTATCACCAGCGGGAATCCACCCGGCGGCGGCGGTGGGTCATACAACGCCGGAAGCAGTCAAAGCAATACAGGCGGATACAATACGAGCCACGGTGTCGCCATCATCGATAAAATATAGATCGGTATATACCCCATCTGCGGTTTTGATGTATCGAAGAGACAAAAGATACCATCAAAGTGCACTAATCGTATCCACATCTATCCGAATGATCCGCCATCTCATCGAGCGATCTCAAGTCGTCGGTTTTGCACTACCAGTGCTCAATGCCGAACGCGAAACCGCATTCCACCACCTTCTGATATTTGAATATGCTGATGAGGATTGTACACCTCCTCATAAGAGGATTCCTGCTCTACAGGGGTGCTCTTCGCTTCTGGGTCTTCTTCAAGCTCTTCCTCTTCTTCCATCTCTTCTTCCGATACCGCTCGTTGAATACATCCTTTTGCGAGAAGGCTCTCCAACTGTCTTTCACTCAGCATACATTCAGAGCGAGGAGCAAGAGAGGCAAGTGGTCGAAAACCGTTGTCTTCCAACCATGCTGAAATTTCGTCGCGCTGCTTTACAATTTCGTCTGTTGATATCCAAAAAAATACTTTTTGGACATCGTTAAGGGCATCGGCCTGACTCCAAACTTCAACAAAGACAACCGGCGGAATCGACGCCAAGCCCTGCGCCCATTCCGGTCGTATGGGATTCGATGGAATCCACGTTCCGTCTTTTTCTTGTTTCCAAATCATTTCGTCATCAAACCATCGGTGTTCCATGATTGCTCCTCTTTGTCTGCAAACGCAGGTGATCGTTCTGAATACCAGTATATCGCACTCTGACAATAAACCACCATGATCTCGCCTACCCCCATAGATCTGTCACTTTCTTTTTTGGTCCGATCGGTCGATGGAAGCCGTAAGGAATCCACCATAAGAGAGACCCTTCCGAGCGCGGACATCCGAGACCACGGAGGCAGCAATCGTCACTCATCTTAACCAATACCAGTGCTCAGAACGCACATACGATCTCTCCGGTACGACGTTCCTTTGTTTCAGTTGAGTGATTAAAATGTGAGAAAAATGTATGCCTCCTACAATCTGTGGAAATTGATCGAAGCGTAATGTACGTTGTAAGTATTCAAAATTGACGGAGACAGGAATGAACTGGAAACTTATATGGCTATCACTACTCGCAACGGGCTGCGGAACGAGTATTGGTACCAAAAACTATGACGACGATATCCCAAATGACACAGATGAAGTCGAGGATACCGCCGTCGAAGACACGGCCATCGAAGATACCGCCACCGATATCGATGACACAGACGACACAGACGACACAGATGAAGAAACCCCCAGCGAAGAAAATCCCAATTTTGGGGAGTGCGATGATGATATAGACAACGACGAAGACGGGCTTTTTGATTGTGAGGACGACGACTGTGAGGGTTCATCACCATGCACAGATGCCGATGGAGACGGATTTTCTGCATCTGAGGACTGCGACGACACCGATCCGGATATCTACCCAGGTGCTTTTGAGATCGCCAATGACGAGATCGATCAAAACTGCGACGGGGAAGATACGACGGTGGGCGAGGATGCGGATGGTGATGGTCACTATGATTTTTCGGATTGCGACGATACCGATCCCGACGTCTATCCCGGCGCGCCGGGAGAGATCGATGACGATGGTATCGATCAAGACTGCGATGGGTATGATAACGCAAACAGCACTGTAGATAACGACTTTGACGGGTATTATGCCTACGAAGACTGCGATGACAACGATATGTACGCCTATCCAGGTGCTGCGCATTATGATTCCAACACCGATTGCATGCGCGATGCAGACTATGACGGATACGGAGATGATTCGCCGACCAATAGCAATGTAATACCCGGTACGGACTGCGACGATGACGCGTGGGACGTATACCCTGGCTCCTATGACATACCAGACGATGGCATCGATCAAGACTGTGACGGCGTAAGTGCCAGTACCGCCGACGATGATCTCGACGGTTACAATGTAAACGAAGACTGCGACGATACCAATCCGGATATAAATCCGGGCGCAACCGACATACCGGACGACGGCATCGATCAAGATTGCAGTGGCTACGATGCAACCGATACAGATGCTGATAGCGATGGATATGATGCAAACCACGATTGCGATGAAGGCGATGCCGCGATCAACCCCGGTGCCGTAGAAATCGCCAACGACGGCATCGACCAAGATTGCGACGGTGTCGATTTGGTTGGAAGCTGTGATATCGACAGCAGCGTTTCGGGTAGTGGAGCTGCGATCTTTTCTTCGAATACGTCCCCTACAATCAATCAGACCCAAGGTTCTTGTAGCTTTTACGACACGACGGAGTATACGATCGAGTGGACAGCATCCGACAGCGGGTGCGCGACGGTCGATACACTCAACTCGCAAACCGATACCGTTTTGTCGATATTCGATACTTGTCCGGGCTACCAAGGTGGAACGGAGTTAGACTGCAACGACGAAACGATGAATTCCTTTTGGGGAGAGTCGGAAATCCAACTGGATGTCGTATCGGGAGAGACCTATTATATCATCATCGAAGGGTGGTACAGTACGCTCACCAATGCAACCCTCAATGTGACCGTTGATAATACCCAAAGCTGTGGTGGAACCCCCCTCGATCAAGATGGAGATGGTTATCCCCCCTCGACCGACTGCGATGACAACGACGCGAGCATCAACCCGTCCGCAACGGAAATCTTCGCTGATGGCATTGACCAAAACTGCGACGGCGTCGAGTACTGCTATATCGACATAGACCAAGATGGATACGGCAGTAGCGATGATCTCGACGGAGATGGTTTGATCGATGGTATACCGAGCATCGACTTGGACTGCACGGATCTCTTGGAGTCCTCGACCAGCGATGATTGTAATGACCTCAGCGCAACGGTGAATCCAGGAGCCAGCGAGATCCTCTCGGACGGTATCGATCAAAATTGCGACGGCGTGATCGAGTAAATTCCCAAGAGCAATCAGAATCATAACGCGACTGGTTGGCAACAAAAACCACGGCACACCATTCGCGTTCCCACAATGAAACCCTCGTTCTCATCGAGAGTTGACCGGCCAATCTCTGCCTGGATCGAGCATCAAGGAGACTTGCCCCATAAAAATGCGGATCCTTCTTCGATCCACCATCGTTCGGGTGCGGACTCCGGGACATAAAACACCAGTGGTTTTCCACCTTTTTTATGCTGCACGATGACCCGAAGAACCGTCATGGGTACTTTCGCCTGAATGTCCGCGCGGTAGCACACACCAAAGGCTCGTCCTCTGGAGGTATTCTGAAACGTTTGTTGAAGCCATTCTATCACGGGCTCCTTCGGATTTCGTTTTGGGTAGGTAACCGTTTTGATCCGTCGATCTCGCATCAAAATAATGCCAAAGGGAATGGGCGTCTTCATTCGCAACCAATATGCACAGGCCTGGTGAAAAATACGCGTGCAGTCTTCGCGGTACGGATGCTCTTTTAGTAAATGTAACGGAGGAGGAATCAAAATGGGCTCGTTGTGTGAAATTCTTCTAACCCAAGTGTCCTCATCTACAAATCATACGGTCTACACGTTATTTCTTTGAGACCTCTTCCTTCCATACGATACGACGCAACCACTCTTCTGATTCCATCTGTAGACGTGTGTTTGTACCGTTGGCAAGTCTCTTCCACAACGCTTTGGACTCTGAAAGCCGCCCTGTATGAAAGTAAGCCTGTGCCAATAGGAACATCCGCTGCTCTTCCAAAATCGCCGATGATAGAACGATGGGCTCCAAGGCTTGAATTACGGCGGGAAACTCGAGTAAGCCGTGCAGTTGCACACCGACCAAATAATCCGCCAAGGGATTATCGGAGCGCGATTGCCAATCCATCGCTAAATAAAGCATTTTTGAGCGGGTGTTTCGATCCAAAAGGTATCGCTGTACGGAAGAAGACTCGATACCAACAATTTTGGCCTCCAGCGTGCGCATGCGAGAGTCGACAAGACCCATTTCTTGACAGCCCCGATACGAGTCAATCGCATCGTTCGTATTGCCACGCCGCCACTCTATATCACCTTTATATTCGTTTAACCGAGCGACATACGCAGAACTCGGCTCTTGGGACAAGCTATCTTCGATAGCCAAATTGGCCTCTTCCCAACGTTCCAGCATCATCAAAACGCGGATAATTTGCAATTGAAGACGAAAACTGCCCGCTTCGCGCTGTTCGAGTTCTCGATACAGAAGGAGCGCCCGTTCAAAATCATCCGATCGAACGGCCACACGCGCTTGACGTCGCTTTTCAGCCATGCTGCGAGCGCAGCTCTTTTGGAAAATACTGCGACGATCATAACGATATTGAGCCATCGAAAGCGTTCTTTCCGTGAGGGGTATTTGATCGAGATACCGCTCCCATTCCATAATAAGAAAAGCGGCGTCTCTTTCATACGCTTTTTGGAAGTCCCCGCTGCGGTATAACGTTTTGTATGGCTCAATTCCTTTTGCTTCCACCAGCCATCGAACAAAGGATCCAGTCATGGTGTAGGCCTTGCCGCTCGGCTGCGCCCAAAAGCCACCAGCAGAGAAAAGCGAACGCAAATCGGGCGCTTTGTTCATCTTTCTCAACGCGGCAGAGGCGAGATGGGGGTTGAGATCTTCAGGCCGCCAGTCCGCAGCAACCGCAATTCCTTCTACCATGCCGGTGTCGATTAGAAAGGCGCCTTTACCAGCCATTTTGAGAGGACCACGACCAAAAGGAGCGGTAAAGATATGTGCGACTTCATGCGCCAGTACCGAGTCGGTATAGCCGTCCCATCGCAGATGGACTTGGTGTGTCCAAGGACGAGCTACAAAGGTATTTCTCGACCCCATCAAGCGAAATTGAACCTCTGCAGACGGGTAAATATAAATTTCGATCTTTCGCCCTTTCCAAGCGACCGGATCCTCTTGAAGATATCGCTGGAGTTCCCAATAACGAAATTCTGCATCTTCGAGAAGGAATGGCAGTAAATCAGCGTCGATCTGCTCTCGATCGTAGTAAAAGAGAAAGTGTTCGGATTCAGCCTGCGCACCGAGAGCATCCCGTACCGAAGCGTGGTTGTGTTGAGACATCAAAGAAGGAGCTTGCAAACGAATGGCCAAAAGACCGAACAAAAGACCCACACACCAAAGCCCCAAGGGTCGACTCTTCGGCTCTCGATACCACTGTGCCAAACATAAAAACAAAGCACTCCAAAGTATGACGTATAGACGAAACCACCACAACGATGGGGGAACGACCAATGCTTCGTCATAGATCGAACCTG
>JAYYRF010000016.1:0-3741 GCA_036127535.1 Myxococcota bacterium
CTTCAAACATCACTGACGGCTGCCGAAGATAAAATCAGCGCTTTAGAAAGCGAAAACTCTCAGCTCCAAACCGATCTGAGCATCGCCAACGACAACATCAATGATTTACAAACCGGTGGAGCCACCGACCTTACAGAAGAACTCATCGCTGCCACAGACCGGATTACGGCTTTGGAATCCGCGGGAGAAGTCGCCGCAACAGAGGTGGCGGCTTTGGGTGAAACCGTCGCCATCAACACCGCCAACATCACCACCAACAGCGGCGATATCTCGACCAACAGTGGAAGCATCACATCCAATGCGGCGAACGTTGCGACGAACACCGCGAGTATTTCGGCATTCTCCACCGAAGTCACCGGATACGCAACCACCATTGCCTCCAATACTTCCTCCATCGCAAGCAACACCGCCGATATTGCAACCAATACCGCCAACATTTCCAGTATAGATTCAGACCTTAGCACCGCCGAAGCCGATATAGCAGCCCTAGAAAGTGATTACACGGATCTCTCTGGAAACGTTCTCGACCTCGTTGATACCGATACCACGTGGAATATTGGAAGCACTGGCGATTATGCAACCCTCGAAGACGCGGTTGCCGCAACCAAAGGCGTACAGATCGATCCCGACGCAACACTCACCTTACAACTTGCGAACGATATCTACACCCTGAGCGAAACCATCGATCTCAATCATCCCAACGGAGCCAACATCGTCATCCAAGGGAATTCCGCGGACAATTCTCTCGTAAAGATCAACGCCTACAGCGATATTGATGGCTTTCACTTGACCATGGGACACACCTTTGGTGGCATTCAAGACCTCACGATCCAAGGAGACGGAACCGCAAACGGCATCAACGTGACGGATAACTCCTCTTTGACAGTCTCCAATTTGGTGATCGATGGGACAGCGCACGGTCTCTATGCCCGATATGCCTCTACGATCTCCCTCGCGGGCGTGAACGTCGTACAAAATAACGTAGACAACGCCGTCGATATACGATTTGGAAGCGTCATCTACGGAGAAAACGCACTCGAAGTGCAAAGCTCTGACGATCATGGAATTGCGCTGGGATATAGCTCCACAGCACACCTGCCCGGCCTCATTACGAGCGGAAACGGTCAAGATGGTGCCTATGTTTGGGCGACGTCCTCCCTTTGGGGAACCAATGCAGAGTACTCCAACAACGGCGACGACGGCGCAGACATACGGAGATCGTCCGCGGCAGGCCTCGAAGATTCTTCCAGTTTTGGGAATGGTGATGAAGGCATGGAGGTCGGTGATTCGTCAAGCCTATACGCTTCCGGTAGTACCATATCCAATAACCAACACGGGATTTATAGCTTCCGCGGCAGCGCCGCCTTGTGCAACAACTGTACGATCGACAGCAACAATTACGGTTGGGCCAACCACTACGGTTCGGCCAGTGAGATGAATTCTACGACCATTAGCAACAGCACATATTCCGGTTTCTATAACTCCAGGGGTTCGGCCGCGAAGGTCTACAACAGCATCCTAACCGGAAACGGACGATATGGTTTCGACAACTATAACGCCAGCTACATCGAAGAAGGCGGAAATACCTACTCCAATCCGCTGGGCAATACGACCGATGGGACAAGCGAGACCGACTAGGTCTCGCAGAACTCTCTTTGATCGATCTCATCATCTGCATTAAGCTTCAATTGTGTTTGCAATTTGGAATGGAGAAAAGATGAGATACGCGATATTGCTCGGCTTAATCGCCTGTGGCGACAAAGTGACCGAAGGAGAACCATCGAACGAAGGTCAAATTACCCTCGACAATGACGGCGACGGCTTCACCGTGGAAGAGGACTGCAACGACAACGATGCAAACGTCTCTCCGAGCGCCGAGGAACTGTGCGACGGTGTCGATAACAACTGCGACGGTACCGTCGATGAAGACGTAACCACCACCTTCTACGCCGACTCCGACGATGACGGATACGGCAGCGCCGATCTAACCATCCAAGCTTGTGAAGCGCCCGACGGCTTCGTCTCTGGCGGAACCGACTGTGATGACACCGATAGCAATTCCTATCCGGGTGCCGAAGAGCTTTGCGACGGTCTCGACAACGATTGCGACGAGGACATCGACGAAGATCTCGACGTGGACTTTTTCATGGATATGGACGGCGACGGTTTTGGAGACAGCGATAATATCGTATCTGGATGCTCCCCCGACCTCGGTTTGAGTACCATCGGCGGCGACTGCGACGACACCGATGCCAGCATCTCCCCTCTCGCCAACGAAATTTGCGACGAAATCGACAACAACTGCGACGGCGACATCGATGAGGGGGTAACCAGTCTCTTTTACGCCGATGCCGACGACGACAACTACGGCGATCCCGACAACACCATCGAAGCCTGTGAGCCCACCTTCGGCTATGTCAGCAATCGAGACGACTGCGATGATATCGACAGCGAAGTAAACCCCAACGCGCTTGAATCTTGCGACGGAATCGACAACGACTGCGACGGCGACATCGATGAAGACGGATCCTACGACGGCACCGTTTGGTATGCCGATGGCGACGAAGATACCTACGGCGATCCCGACAACACCCTCGTCGCCTGCAACCAGCCCACCGGCTATGTCGCCAACTCCGATGACTGCAACGACAACAACAACTTCTTCTACCCCGGCGCACCCGAAAGTTGCAGCGGCTTTGATGAAAACTGCAACGGTGAAGTTGATGAAGAAGGGGCGGTGAATGCCACCACTTGGTACGCCGACGATGACGGTGACGGATATGGTGACGCAAACGACACCACGACCGCCTGCAACCAGCCCACCGGATATCTCACCGACAGCACCGACTGCAACGATGGCGATGACGATGCCTACCCCGGTGCCACCGAATATTGCGACGGTGAAGACAACGACTGCGACGGCGACATCGATGAATCCGATGCGGCGGACAGCCAAACGTGGTACACCGACGACGACGGTGACGGATATGGTGACCTAAGCGCCAGTACCCAAAGCTGCGAGGCACCAGATAGCGGGGTTCTCAATTCCGACGACTGCGACGATACCAGCAATGTCATCAACCCCGAGGCCGACGAAATTTGCGATGGCGAAGACAACGACTGCGACGGCGCCACCGACGAAGCGGACGCCATCGACGAAAGCACGTGGTACGAAGACAGCGACGGCGATGGTTTTGGTGCCGCGAGCACCCTCGTGATTGCCTGCAACGCTCCCTTTGGGCACGTGGCCGATGACACCGACTGCGATGACGGGAACTCCACCATCAACCCCGATGCCGACGAAGTCTGCGACGGCGATGACAACAACTGCGACGGCCTCATCGATGACGCCACCGCCACCGATTCCACCACTTGGTATGTGGACTACGACGGGGATGGATACGGCTCGGATACCATCACCATGATCGCCTGCGATCAGCCGAGCAGCTTCATCGACAACAACGATGACTGCGACGACACCAATTCAAGCGTCTACTTGGCTTCCACCGAGGTCTGTGATGGCGTAGACAACGACTGTAACGGCGTCATCGATGACGATACCATCCTCACCCACAACGACTGGTACGAAGACGCCGATTCTGACGGATACGGAAACCCGGATTCGATCGCGTCCGATTGTGCCCAGCCCACCGGATATGTCTCGGATGACAGCGACTGCGACGACACCGACAGCGACATTAATCCCGCTACCGGTTGTGGAGAGAGCTGCCAAGACCTCTA
>JAYYRF010000017.1:0-10025 GCA_036127535.1 Myxococcota bacterium
TGGCTGGGTAAGAAGTACAAAGCAAAGCTTAAGCGGAAAAAGATTTCTTTCACCTGCTCCCCTTGGATCTCCGGCTCTTCAGAAAGGGTTCTTGGATTTCGCATATGCAGTACGGGTATGTCGAAAGAGGGTGTGTTTGAATGCGACTATCTCAAGTACTTGGATGTGATGAATGAAATATTGAAGGAGGTCGATCCGCGCTGTAAGCCCAAACTGTACCTGTGTGGAAAGGAAAGCTAATATAGTTTCTCAACGTTAACGATGGGGCACACGAACCCTTTGGCATTCATCTTATTGATGAACCATAATCTTCTGCTGAGCGTTTCAAACGACGAGCACATTGATTCTCCAACACCGTAAACGGTGTGTTGGAGACAGCGTTAACGACCGATTTTCAACGAAGAAGTATGGTTCTTATCCGGCGACGCCGTCGGCCGCCGTTATTTTTTGATTCGAATTGTGATGGGCAGCTGCCCACCGGCCACCTCGATGCGGTGTTGTTTGGGGTGCTGACAGATTTCGTTGGCGAACGCTCTTACGTTCCGCGCGACGTTCATCAACTCCGATTTTTGTGGAACATACTGTAGATAGTTGTAAGAGCAAATGAGAATCATCTTGTGTTTTGCGCGTGAAATCAAAACGTTGAAGCGATTCATGTTGTACAAAAACTCCTCCTCTGCCTGCAATTGCTCGGTGGAAGAGACGCCCATAGAGCCGATGATGATCGAACGATCGGAGCCTTGAAACTTTTCCACCGAATAAATGGTGGTGTCGAGGCATTCTTTTAGCTTGGTCTGACCGAGAAGAGAGACATCTCCCAATCCCAAAAGGATATTTCGAGAGATAATGTTGGCGTGGGCATTGTGTGGCGCTACGATACCCACCTCTTCTTGCCAAAATGAGAGTTCTTCCTTTGGGGAGCGCGGAGCAAGGGTTTTATACAGTTGAATCACAATTTTTGCGGTTATCTCGGCTTCCAAAACGCTCAGGGCCGTATCGTACTGAGAGTCATGTAAAATAGAAAGAACTGCATGAGAGGGGTCGAGAACATGCTTCAACCACGGCTCCTCGATATCCTTTAATGCTTCTGGTTGGATATGCGGTGCCCAATCGACGCCTCTGAAAGAGGTCAGCTTATCGTACAATCCCAGCGAACGAATACAATCCACAATATCTTGGTGCGAACGATAATTGACTTCGAGTGGACTGTTGTGTACGCCATGGGTCTCCATAAAATATTCAAATACCGATCCGACAAAGGGACGCAGTCGTTCCGAGGGTTTGATTTGCTGAATCGGAGGCAATTGATTGTGATCTCCCACCAAAACAACTTGTGTAAGTTGCGTAGAGTCGGGCGCGTTTTCAAAGGTGAGTGTTGATTCTTTTTGCGCGCAAGACTGCGCGATACTCTCTCCTAAATCGTTTTGTGCGACCCGTTCAAAAATGGGATCGATGCAAATGTCTACGCTGCGGTTGTGAACCAGTCTTGAAATGGAAGAGAAATGATCGGCGGGCATCTGAGATGCTTCATCGATGACCACCAGATCAAAACCGAAATCTTCTTGCAAGACCGCAAAGGAATCGTTCCGTTTTTGTGGTTTGCCAAAATTATAGAGAAAGTGTGCGTTGGCAAACATGACAAATCCCAACTCGTCGTTGCGGTGCAGTTGTGCGATCAAAAGCGCATCTCTTTCTTCTTTCTGTTCTTTTTTGGTTTTGTTTTTTCCATCGGCCCGTTTTGGATCGATGGTTGGCTCTTCCTCAATGGGCGAACACGTCATATGAAAAACATGCCCCATCAGATACAATTTTTTTGGCGCGCGAGACCACTTTCTGCGGTTGATCTTCTCGCCGTTCACCCACCAGCCGGCACCGTTTCGCTGAAAAGAGATGAGAGGGTGTTGATCGGGGTGAATCTCCTCGGGCGGATGGATGTCTCTTCCTTTGGAGCTTGCAAAAATCGTCGGCATCTGCGCGATCTGACTCAGTTGGTTTTCATCGGGTTCCGCTCCATCCCCTTCGCGAGATTCGTACAGTTTATGAAGTAAGACCTCCAATGCCGCATAGGAAAATGCAGAGATGAGTATCTTTGGGTTGCGGCCATATTTTTCTTGAAAACGAAGGATAAACTCATCGAGTAAGGCGATAATCGTTTGCGACTTTCCTGTGCCCGGAGGTCCTTGGATACAGGATGCCACGTTCGACAAAGCGTTCTTGATCGCTTGTTTTTGAGAAGGGTCGGGTGCGAATTTGATCTTTGTTCGAAGAGGGCCGTCCATATCCCATTGCGAACGGGAAAGCATAGAGGGGCGGTATAGGTATACTTCTCGCAAGGTACTGCTCTCTTTCGAGGAGAGCCTGATGTGGTCGCTTTGGTGCAGATCGTTCTCCAGCGCAAGCATATCTCCCAGCCAAGAAGACCCCAAATGTTGTCGCTGCAGTATGGAGTATAGGCGTTGCGACCATACATCGGATTCTTGGTGATGAAGATGCCATCCTTGTTTGCGGGTACGAACCAACAACGAAAAGATCGAAGGTTCGGGCAGCTCGTCCCGTTCGTGGAGCGTCTTCCATACTTGGTAGGAATTGAGTGCGGGGAACTGTTTGCGTTCCATATGCTGACTATACATCCGCTCAATATTGATGAACCCTTTTACGAGGTAGCCTTGTTGTGCTTTGTCCCACACCACATCGGTAACGTTGAACTGTGAAGTATTTTGGTGGATCAACCATTTTGCATGGGAGTCGCGCATATCCTCGTGCAGAAGCTGTACGCGATCTCCATTCTTGATCTTCATATTTCGAGAGATATCTTTCAACAGAAGAACCAGCGTTGTCGGTTCGTAGTCGTATCGTTCGTCTTGTTCGACTTTCTGATCCAAGTTTGCGATTTCTTCCCCTTCTTCGATCGAAAAAGCAGCAACGGATCCGGCGCGAAGCTTGGCAATACTGTAGTCCGTCCAAGTATTTCGGTATACACCCGCTTCGACCTCGCTGACCATTCCGTTGAGCTTCGAGTAGCTGTACCAAGTCCGCGCGATGGAATTAAAGTAATCGGTGCGATCATCCAAAAAGGAGCTGCTGGAAATGGTGACGGACTCCGGTGGAAGAATCCGAGCGGCTTTGCTTTTTTGATAGAGTTCAAAAAGAATCGTATCCAAGGCCTGCATTTTAATATGGAGCTGTTTCGAGAGATCCCCGATCGCTTTGACCATCGTTCTGTTGTTATCGGCATTGAGCACATCGTACCAAGAGGTAAAGTCGATGAAGTTGTAGTGGGGAATCCAGTAGCGGTGATCGGCGGTGAAGGACGGTTCCCAAATTTGGATGAGTTCGTGCCAGCTGTAGGCGATGATCTTTGGAAACGCGACGGCATGCTTCATAAAGAGCTCGATGTCATACATCTTTTCAAAAAACTTATAGCTCAGAACACCGGATTCCGAAGGGGCAAACCAGCGCAGGATTTGGGTAAACTGGTGGTAGGTCTCTTGCTTTGTCTCCTGCCCGGAGCGAATACGAACCAGATGTCGCTCCATCAGCTCTCTCAATGCCTCGACTTGCCGTTGCGACCAGTAGAAACCGGCGAAACTCTCACAGACGATCTTCTTTTCTTCGTTTTGCGTGTGCTTCCACGAGGGAGTGAGTGTCTCGGTCGTTATACAGATGTTGAGTACATGATACAGTACGTTGATTAGATCGACGACGACGCTGTATTCGTTTTCTGCCTCAAATCCATCGCTAATGTGATTGATGTTTAACGAAACCAGAGGCTCTGCGTTTTTGATGTTCCTATCGTTGCTTCGCACAATGCCGTTTCGTTTCAGCGTTAGCTGCCCCGTATCATGAAGGAAAGACAAGCTCTTGTGGAACGATTGCAGCTGTCCGACAACGATATCATTGAATTCTTGTTTGCGTTCGTCTTGCTGCTCTTCGGGCAGTTGTTCAAATTTCTCTTGGCCATGATAATAAAAGTTGTGAAAAAATAACAGATCCATGTCCAAAAGTGATCGGATGCTTTTCCAATCCGGCTCTCGGCCTTGTGTCATGATGTCGATCCAAGCATTCCACCACGCACAGTGACGTGACCGGAGGTTTTTGTTCACGAAATGGAATGGGGCAATCACGGAGAACTTGAGAGAATACGCAAATACAATATCGTTTAGGTCTTCTTTCTCGAGATTGAAGATGAGTGCCATATTGATCTGATTGGGAAGATACTTTGAGAAGTACTTGTCGTCGGCAAACATCATCTTGTTGTATAATAAAGCTTCCAATCTCATTTTAAGAGTGTTTATTTCTGCATGAAGAGGCGTGGGTACATCTCCAAGCTTGCTTTTGATTTGACTCAAATTGTCGTGCACGTTTCCCATCGTCTGTAGGCTGGGCAGCTTATGCTGTATGCCAAAGTCGATGATCTGCTGCGCGACATCCATTTTGAGCAGCGGCAACAATCGAATATCCCAGTCTCGAACGTTGCCTTTGGATGGATCGGGTGTGCCTTTGGCCAAAAGGCGGCTGCAGTCATCGACAAAGGGGCAACGAGCGCATTTCTTTTGCACGCGAACCGCAATCTGATCGACATCGCAGCTTTCTTTGGACGATCGCCAAAGCTGCTGAACCTTGGTGCGGAAGCGAAGGAACAGTTCGTGGGTATCTTCCCATACCATTGGAGCCACCATCAAAGAACTCTCCTTTGCGTCCAAATCTTGGCCGTGTTCCCACATGAGACCTTGAATATCGCTGCTTAGGCCATCGAGATCCCTTCTCCCAAAGATGGAATGACCGGAAACACGAACGTAGAACAGCGACGGAAGTCCTTCTTTTTCGAGTTTGTCGAGAAAGAACCGAAGTGCGTAGGCATAGAAAATCAGCTCGGAGAAATGACGAAGACCGATTCGGTCATGTTGAGAGTTCTTAATATCGAGAATTGAAATCCCAACGCGTGTATCGTTTGGAGCGATTAATTGCATCGTGCCGTCACAGAGCAATTCATACTCTTCCTTTGTATGTTGTGCGGGGCGTCCAAAAATCAAGATATCGGGGCGATTCCTTCGCGCTTTATCGTTTCCTTTTGTCGGAAAGCCCTCGGCCTCGTCACTATCAAAAATGGAATGAACAAAGGCATCGGGCATATCAAACTCAAGTTCCAGTCCAATTTGCGGATGATTGGTTGTATGAACGTTTGCATGGATCTCTCGCAAAACGTCCATGTTTAATTCGGTCTTTACAACAGAGGAGTGGATTTTTTTTGCATATACGCTTGTGGGAAAGTGCGTGAAGAGCCGCTGGTATACCTCTTGTTCATATTCTCGGCCGAGCCGCAACGTCTCTTTTGTAATATCGGACTTTCCAGAACGGATTTGTATATCCCTTCGTACCCACCGAGAGTCGTGATTACCCAAGTCGATGTATAATTTTCGATCACAACGATAATCGACAAAGGAAGCAAAACTCTTCTTGCCCAAAAAACCGATCGTTTTTGCCATAGCCCCTCCAGACATTTGATTTTTAGTTATCTGTTCCGGTAAAAATCGCAAGATTGAATTCAAGGAAGAGATTCTTCTTGCGACCGTTGTGCGAAAAGATGCGTGAAACCGGAGCAAACAGGATCGAACCAATATTCTTGCCCGACGGTGTACGTCGTGGTAGAGTGACCTCAGGTCGTTGATTTTCACGTTCGCAGGTTCAGAGTGCGTCGTTTTCGGGACCACCATTTATTCTCGATGGATTTTCGATGGATTCTTGTTCGCTACAGTCCCTAAACGCTTCGGAAGATATGGCAGGTAGTGCCGTTGAAGGCATTAAACGCTGGGTTTTGGTTGAATATAAAAAGGCCTGGCCGGCGCGTCCCAAATTGGAAAATCTCGATCTAACCGACGAGCAGCGAACGCAAATCGCCGATGCACTCGCGGTTGAGGGGAGTCGGATGCAGCTCATCCGCCGCCACCAGTCCCCTAAAACCATCCGTATCTTTTTACACGAAGCGGGACGGACGTGGATGTCCACTCCGCAAACCAAGCGCCTGGTTCCTGAAGAGATGCTTCCCTATGCGGAGCCGATGGTGCTGATCTGTACACACGGCCTCCGCGATCGCTGTTGTGGTATACTCGGAGGGAAGATTTACATTCGCGCCAAACGAATATCGCCGGACTTGGTGTGGCAGGCCTCTCACCTTGGAGGACATCGATTTGCACCGACACTGCTGACGTTCCCGCAAGGAATGTTGTACGGTCGTGTTGCTGAAGACGATGTCGTACCGCTTCTCAATTCTCTCTCCGAAGATGTTCCCTTCGATGTCGATAAACTGCGGGGGGTACCGGCGTGGCCCAAAGCCGCACAAGCCGCCGCAATATCCTTGTGGAAAAAACAGCGATTGCCAATTTCGCTTCATGACAGTCGAGAGAGCGCGGAAAATCACTGGCGCGTCTCCCTCGATCAAGATGGTCGCCGCTATCATATTTCTGTCCAAAAAGAGCCTCTTCCCATTTCGATTCAGGCGAGTTGCGGTGATGAAAAAATGAAGCCGTTGCACCGTTTTGACTGTCAGATTCTTTCGTGAAACAGCGATCGAAGAGACTGGATGCGCTCGCGAAGTGGGTTCCAAAGAGCGCGGTGTTCATCGACGTTGGTTGCGATCACGGTTGGCTCCCGCTCTCCCTACTCGCGCAAGATCGAATCGCGAAGGCGATTGCCATAGATAAAAAGCCGGCGCCGTTGGCCATTGCGAACCAAAACGCATCGCGTACCGGCTGGACGATGCCCTTTTTTCAAACCCTGCAAAACGATGGTTTGATCGGGTTGGACGTTCCGCGCGGTGCCACCGTTAATATTGCCGGTATGGGGGGCAAGAGCATCATCCAAATTTTATCCCAAGCATCTTTGACGGATGTGCAGCTGCTCTTACAGCCCAACGATCACATGCACTTGGTGCGCGCGTTCTTGTGGGAGAACGGGTGGGGCATCGTTCGATCGGATTGCATCGAAGAAAGGGGACAGTTTTATTTTGTAATGGAATCCCGACAGGGGAAAGGCCAACAATCCGGGTCGGAAGAAGACAAATGGTTGTGTCCAATCCTTCGCCGTACGCCGACACCGGCTTGGAAGCGCTGGATTCAATTTCGACATCGCGTTCTCCAAAAAGCCGACTTGCGATCGGCTGGAAATCTCTCCGGAGATGCTCTAATCGAGTATCAAATACTCAGAGGGATTAGTTGGCTTGCAGAACCGCGCTCGCGCTGAAGTGATTGTTGTCGACGCTCGGCGTGATGCTGGCAAAGCTGAAGCTTTCCAATTCAGGTAGCTCGATGCCTGAAATCGCGTCTTCGAGATTGGGCAACAAATACGGGACAATGGAATCGAGCAATGCTTCTGTGCTTTGGGCAGAAGAGCTGCTTGCAGATGGATAGATCACATTGAACGAAAAGGAAAAGTCACCGATGGTAGGCGTAATCGCACTGCCGTCTATATCGAGGCTGAGCGGTGCGGTGGCATGTATGTACAGCTCCATTCGTATATCGTTGTCGGATAAGGAGCCGTTGTGTATGGCGACGTATATGTCTCCGATTTGCAGGTCTAAATCCCCATTGTTATCGACAACCGTTGGGGGGAGAAGGGCATCGACGGTTACGCTGAGATCGTTCGCGTTGGGAAAGATTAACGAGATATCGTCCGTGTCTAAACCGAGTTCGCTGCTGTTCATTTCCAGGTTGATTATGCCTGAGCCCCACGTTTGATACAATAACTGATTGATAAGATTCAATGAAAGATCGATCCCCAAACCGGTTCCGCTTGACCAGGTTGCCGGGCTTTGGCTCGAGTAGAGACTTCCCAAGCCGGTGTCAGATAGATCCCAAGAGTCGCTTTGAATCTTGGCGAGCATGGAGAGCGAGAGACCATCGTCGTCGACAAATATATCGGACGGGAAGGCGCTCAGCGTGTAGGTGGCGTCCATCACTTCGAAGGACTCTTCGATGCTAAAGTCTTGCAAGACCTCTTCCAGTATAGGCGGTAATTGAGACTCTACCGCATCTTGAATGGCATCTTGGGCATAGGATTCCATTTGGGACTCAATGTAGGAGTCCAACCCGAAGAAATTGACGATCGTTCCCAGCAATCCGCTGACGTTGAAGTTGAGATTGCCAAACGAGCTGCTGATACTGGTGATCGACACATAGATATTGTTGTTGCTCACATAGGGCTGAAGGGCAATATTCACAGACGCGCTGTTGGCGGTGACATTTCCCGAGGTCGAAACCGTACCGCTGGTCGACCAATTGATCGTAATATCACTCAAATTGAAGTCCGCGTGAATGAATCCATCGCTTCCGGTGGAGAGTTCCAAATCGCTGCCTCCGTAAGAAGCGCCGGTTAGGCGCAGTTGAAAGCTATAGCTGGTTACGCATCCAACAAATGGGAGGGAGACCGCACAGCCAGATTCGTTTACAATATTTCCACTGGGGAGCAGAGAGCCCAAATCCAAATCGGAAATCATCGATTCTCCGTATAATTCCAAAGCGCCGAGTCCACCGTCACTGTCTCCGATGTAGATGAGAAGCGCGTCATCGATGGCGGTATCTTTGGGTTGAAAATCGCCGGCGATCGTGGCACGAATATCTTTGGTGTCGTTTCCGTCGTTGTCGAGGGCGTAGGTCTCGACAAAGTTGGTTCCGTAAGAAAAAATATGGGCGAGTGCAAAATTACCGGCCGTGTCGGGAAACGCTTCCGTTCCATCTATGGTTAATGTTGCGAGTCCGGCCGGATCGTCTTCTACAACGCCTATGATGTTGGTACTGTAGGATTCTGTCCAAAGCGCGCGTTCTGGAGCCGTAATGGTGAGTAGGGGGCCCGTCGAATCGATCATGATTGGGCCGTGGGAATCGGAAATAGAGGGGTCTGCGTCGAGCTCGGCCACGATGGTAACGTTTCCTTCTTCTATAAACGTTATGTTTTGGTAAGCGATGGACGTTGTGGCTCCTTCGGTGCGAATGGTCCACGGATCTTCGGTCAGATTTCCATATTCGTCGAAGGTGGAGACGTGACAGGCGAGCGTTTCATTGTACTCGACATCTCCAACCGGAACATCGAGTTCAAGAGATACGGTGGGTCCGGGGAAAACTTGAAAAATCTCAACGTCTGAGAGATCCCCCCACGACGCGGACATCGTGTACAGTCCGGGGGTGGTGCTGGTGATTAATTCCGAACCCATGGTGGCATCTCCATCCAGTTCGACTTGGATCTCTGTGGTGGGAAGATCGTTTCCAAAGCGATCCCATGCTTCCAGCGTGTATTGTATTTCCTCACCCGCGTAAAAGCCGTGCTGACTGAGAGATAGATCAATGGTATAGGCGGCTGCGGCTGCGACATCCAGTGTGGCTTGCGATTGATACTCTTGCTCTTCATGCACGACCACTGCGGTGATCGTATGAGAGCCGACAACGGTTGGACGCACCAACTCTTGGTTCCAAAAAAACGATTCGCTGTCGGAAGAGAGACTCCAAGTCAGATCCTCCGCGTCTTCTCCATCACTGTTTTGAAGGGACACCGTATACGGGATGTCTTCGCCGGCAGTTCCACTGTTCTGCGATAGGGTAAAGGTCAATGTCCAGGCGTCTTCTTCTTGTTCTGTGGTTGTTTCTTCGGTTACTTCTTCGATTTCCATTTTTTCAATGGTTCCCGTACAGGCGACCAATCCAAAGAGAATAGAAAGTTTCATAATCCATCCTTGTTTTTCGTATATGATAGAGATTGTAGAATTATCCGATACAAGTGGCTACAATATTTCTATAATTATTGCCAATGACCCATAGGGTTCGTTGCTCTCATCTTTCGGGATATTCGTATTTATGACTCTCTTTTCTTTTCTTCTTTCCGGTTCTTTACAAGCTGAACCTCTTTCCTTAGAGACAGACAAGGCGCTTGCGGTTCACCTGTCTCAGCACGGTTTGAATCGAATCGGTGAAGCGCTTGCCCAATTAATCCCAACAAGCGTTCCCATTTCTGGAGCCTCTTCTTCCTTTGAGTGCAGC
>JAYYRF010000018.1:0-6769 GCA_036127535.1 Myxococcota bacterium
CCTCCCAGTCCGTGTAGGCTGCCGGACCAAAGGATGCCCAGTGTACCCCCTCTTCGAGCCCGAGCTGATCATATCCACGAAGAAATGCATCATAGCTACTATCATCGACGGCAACCAGCGCCCGTATCTTCGAAATATCAACCGCGACGGAGGCATCTATATACCAGTCAGCAATACCCTCTAATGGTATAGAGGGAACGGCGTCCGGTACATCATATCCTCCGCCCAGCAGGCAGGCATGAGCCGCGTCCCAATATTTGGTGATGTACAGGGCATGTCCCGCACCTTGAGAGTGTCCGCCCAGCCGAAGGGTCGTCCATTGAATCACTCCATCGGCCGTCATGCGTACGGGAAATTCAAACCCTTCTTCATTACAGTAAGAGACGAGCGTTCGGATTCTCTGTATGATGCTATCAGCAAGCGGTACGTCGACGACGCTTGAGACATCCTCTCCCGTGATCTTTTCATAGCGTACCAGCCCGGCACAATTATCTACATCGCTGGAGCCAATACATTCACGGTCGCTGTTCACAGCGTATCGATTGTGGTACGCAATCTGTAACGTGATAAATCCTGCAGCCATCGCCTCGTCGAGGAGCTGCTGAGAAGGAAATTTTTGTGACCTTGGGTGATAGGGGCGTCCCATACTTCCCGTAAAGTGTATGTAAACTCCCTTTATCGTCGTTCCAGCGCTGGGAAAAGCCATCGCATGATACCCGAAACCCAGGTTTTCATCACCGAGTTCACCGCTGGCAAATATGTCTCGGGCTTGCTCGTCCAAACGCGATGGACGGACCGCACATAGATAGCCATTTTCTGTTTCCAGCATATCATCGCATATCGCTGGCGATGGAGGCTGATATACATAGGCTTCGTCGGTGTCGCTGATATCGTCGTCATCGGTATCTTGGATTGAACCGGTATCCGTGTCGATTACCGGATCGACATCATCCTCTTTCATGCCACAGGCCATCATGGCGAGCAGGGCTACAAAAAGAACTCGTCTATCGTTATGCATTCTATCTCTCCACGGATCGGAAATTCAAACGCGACTTCCTCTCGCCTCATTCTATCCTATCTGTTCCCCAAAGAGACTTTTTATCAACTCCAACTCAAAAAAAAGATGAAGAAGGACCCCGTTTTTTATCTCTGCATCTCCTTGGATCGATGCGCAAATTGCATCCAAGAAATACAAAATATGTTATATAATCGTACACAATCGTCATATTCCATCTAGATGTACAGGTGTTGTTTTGATGCTATGGATTTTTCAAATCGGATGCTTTCCTTCTATGGAAGAGCGAAATTTCCCTCCCCATCTGGAAATCATATCTCCAAACCAAGAAAGTGCCTACAACGAGGGAGAATTGATCACCGTAGAGGCCATCGTATCCGATGAGCTGCTCATCTCCGGTGGAATTTCGGTGTCTTGGTCCAGTAACCTAAACGGACTTCTTCACGAGCGCATCCCCAATTCCGACGGGCTTGTTGTCTTGAGCAGCGTCAATCTCTCTCCTGGACAGCACCAGACCACAATCCGAGCAGAGGACGCTGAGGGTTTGTCCGTAGAGCTTCCCTTGGATCTATTTGTGAATGCTTCTCCCAGCCCCCCACAAATCAGCATCGTACCGGAAAACCCAAGCACCCGAGACACCCTAAGCGTACAAGCTGTCGGGAGCTTGGATCCAGAGGGCTCGCCGGTTGTACTGGAATACGAGTGGTTTCAAAACAACACCCCATTTACACCCGAAAATCCCGCTGAAATCTCCAGCGAGCACACCCAAAAAGGGCAATCTTGGATGGTTCGTGTTTTGGCTACCGATGGAATGGCATATGCAGAACCGGTCGTTGCAAGCACGACCATTTCGGGATTAAAGCCACAGATGAATGACCTGGAAATCTCTCCACAGAATCCCAGCTCCGATGATTTGTTGCTCTGTACCGCCAGCGCCGAGGATGTGGATGGTGACCCCATCTCCTATGAATATCATTGGCAAGTTGTCTCAAATGGAACCCTACAAGATGTCATATACGAGGGAGAGAGCCTTCAGCTTACCCCAGAGGAGTTTAAGCCCGGTGACAAACCGACCTGCTTTGTACGCGTTTTTGACGAAGATGGAGAGGGGAGCGCTTCGACCTTTGTCGGCATTGAAAATCGTTCTCCCGTGCTCGAAACCATCCTCATCCATCCCAACACCGGTGTACGGCCCGGCGAACAATTAATCTGTAGCTCGACCGCCAGCGATCCGGACCAACAGACCCTCTCAAGCGCCTATGAATGGTATCGAGAAAGGCCAGATGGAACAACAACGCTCCTCTCTTTGAACCCTACACTGGAATTAAGCACCGACAACGCCAACAAAAACGATATTTTACGCTGTGTGGTACACATCCAAGACGAGCTCGGAATGGAGATTTCCGGCCAAAGCGAGGTGCTTGTTGTCAATACGCCGCCCCAGATAACAGCAATCGGCATGAACCCGCAAAGCCCCAGCGCCCAAGAGCCCATAGAGTGCACTGTCCTTGCGGAGGACCTCGACGGCGACTCTTTTTCCGTGCAATACTCTTGGTTTTTGGATGGCGTCTTGCAAACGGAAAGCAGCAATGTTTTCTCTCAGCCCCGGCTGAGCAGCAGCACAGTGGAGTGCACGGCGAGCGTAAGCGATGCAGAAGATACCGGCAATTCCATGAGCGCTTCGGTGTCCATCGTCAATTCTCCACCCGTCATTCACTCCCTCTCTATCACGACCCCCCAAACTCCAACCACAAACGCACTGTTGTCTGCCGAAATCCAAGCATCTGATATCGATGATGACTCTTTGATTGTATACTTCGATTGGTATGTCGATGGTCTCTTGGTAAAGACCGGTTTGGGAGCAACCCTTTCCGGAGAAGACCACTTCGATAAAAATGAAGAGGTCATTGTCGTTGCAACCGCCGATGATGGTCTCAACTCCAGTCTCTCTGTTGCCTCAGACCCGATTCTCATTGAAAATACGCCTCCTACACAACCAGAGATCTCCCTCTCCTCGCAATTTATTCTCGAAGAGGAGGATATTGTATGCTCCATCGATGTGGACTCCACCGATGAAGACGAGGACGAAATCACCTATCAATTTCAATGGTATGCCAACGGCGCCCCTTGGACAGGTTCCACCTCTTCCACCACACAAACAGGAGACAGTATCGATAGCGCACTCATATCCGTCGGCGATGAATGGAGGTGTCACGTTACCGCCACCGATGCAACCGAAACTGTCGATTCCAATGAGGATACAGCAACCATTGTGTCGTGCCCTGTTCAGTACGAGTACAGCATCATCGAAGATTTGGCCGATCTGGAAAACATACACGATTGCTGGAGTGTCGGCTCCAACAGTACGCTGGATCCCTACACGTTTGTTCCGTTTCCAACAGTGTGGCATTCCGAGGAGGATTATTTCCAATACAAAGCAAGCAGCTACTTTATTTTAAATAAATATAATGGTAGCTCAACCAACGGAATTATGGTCTCCCCTCTCGATGGGAGCCACGAAACCGTACATACTTTATACGGATATTTCTCTCTGGCAAGCAACTGGGTATTGCACAACCCCGACGTCGTGAAAATCAATGTCGGCAATCAAAACAACTATACATTTCTGCAGTGGGCTGCCCCAACCGACAACACCTGCACGCTGGACTTTACGGTTCTGCCGGTCAGTGGATTTTACCAGCCCTATTTTTATCACTACGTAAACAACACCGTCTCTCTGTACCACAACGAAACAGAGCTTGAAAATCATCTTGTGCAGGGATACAACAACAATCCCGTCAACATTGCGCTCGATGTTGACATTATGGCCGACGATATTTTAACCTTTGTTTTTCATCCAAATACCAGTGATTCCAACGTAGACTGGATTCAAATCACGGGCAGCATCCGCTGCCCCTATTAGAGGATAGCGATTCGAGATCAGACATCACCCAGGGTTAATGATAGCAGCCCATACCGAGTGGGATGATTCTAAAACCGGTGGCGAATAGACAAGCTCCGATCTTGGCTCGGAAAGACATGTAGAAATCGATACGGGTTGTGCAGGTGTCTGATTGATGCCTCCATGGTTCTTTCGAAAGCGTCGGCGATGCGGAAGACGAAAATCTCTTTTTGCTTTGTAGGCAAAGACTATTGAGATGGAACTTTTTGGAGTGGACGTTTGTAACTACTGCTTGTCGATGATTACGTATCCATCATCGGTATTGGCGCCTCCAGAGTTGCTTTGATTGGTACCACTGTTGTACGATCCACCACCGCCGCCGCCTTCGCGCGTGCTGGTGCTGCAGTTGCCAAAATATACTCCACCCGATCCACCGCCGGAGTAACCACCGCCGCCGGCTCCGGCGACCGTATTGCAAGAAGAGCCACCGCCGCCACCGAAACCACCGTCGAAGCCACAGTCTTTGTCGCCTCCGGCTCCGCCGCTGATAAATCCGCTGCCGCCCATGCTTCCATAGCTGGATCCATCGCTATAAAAACCGCCGCCGGCTCCACCGTTGTATTGATGACTCCCACACGTTCCACCGCCGGCTCCGCCGATGCCGCCACTGGTGACGCTGTTTGGATAGGAACCGGTACCGCTGGTGCCCGTTTCGCCATCTCGGCCTCCGTGATCGGTTGAAGAACCACCACCACCACCGGCTACGATAATCGGAGAATTGGAGCTGGTGGCGACGAACGTACCACCGCCTCCGGACGCAGAGGGTTGGCCGCTGCCACCTTTTTGACCGACCAAAATCTTCAATACGTCTCCACCACTCAGGTAGACGGTTCCGACCATAATGGCACCATGGCCACCATACTGCTGACCGGACCAACTCGCATCGCCACCGGCCGCACCCGCGGCCTCAATCTCATAGTAACCACTCGAAGGAACCGTCCAGTATTGAATCCCGCTGGTCACGGTGACCTGACCGTCGAGAAGCCCCCCGGAATATTCACTGTTGCAATTGGATTGAGAGGGACCTGTTTTCCCACTGGCACCACAGGTCGTAAAGGTGAGTGCTCCGTCCCAATCGCTGTCAATGGTAACCGTTGCACTGGCGGTTGCCCCGTCTTCTTCTCCATCGTTTGGCGTTGCGGTGCAAACCCAAACTTCGCCGGCATTGGTGTTGGATAGGTCGATTGTGCTACTGTCTGCGGTATCGGTCGCCCCGCTAAACGAAGCTCCATCGACCGTCCAAGAGAATGCATAGGTGATGGCATCGGAATCGACATCGCTGGCTTCGGTTGAGATTTCACACACCAGATCGTCGGTTTGCTCGATGGGTGTGGTTGGACTCAAGGAGAGGGAAGGCGCCGTAGGCGCCGTATTCATACACGTTAGGCTGGCGGTAAGCTCATTGCTTTCGCTTCCGTCGTTGGCGGTTACGGCAACCGATACGGTTTCGTCTTTGGAAAACAGACTGGAATCGAATGTAGAATCGGTCCCGCTTTGTACGATGGTGCCATCGACGGACCAAACGTAGGTATAGGTTAATGTATCACCCTCCAGATCGCTTGCACTTGCGGTTGCGATGATGGTATCGTCCGTATACAGAGGATCTGGTTCGAGAGAGAGAGAATCCATGGTGGGGGCTTGGTTGGCGATGCTCAAACTGGCGGTGGTCGCGGTCCCACTGGTATTGCCATCCGATGGGGTCACGGTACAAACAATCGCATCCCCTGAAGAAAGAGAGCCGGCCAACGTTGTGCCATTTTCGGAGCGGTCGCTGCCATTTTGCGTCCACGCATAGGTGTAAGAGACCGATTCTCCGTCTGGGTCGCTGCTGCCGGTTGCGGTACAGGTGATGGTGTCATCGATGTAAGCAGGGTCTGGCGTAAGAGAGACCGTTGGTGCCGAAGGGGCGCGGTTCCCCAGCGTAATGCTGGTGGTGTTGGTTGCACTGTCGCCAGAGGCGTCGCTTACGGTGAGGGCACAGGAGATGACATCGCTCGGAGATGCGACACTGGAATCAAGAGTTAGACTGGTGCCGCTGCCCAGAACCGCACCGGTTGTGGTATTGGTCCAAACATAGCTTTCGCTAAGGGTTTGGTTGTCTGCATCGCTGCTGCTTTGGTTACAAGTGATGGTGTCGTCGTTGTAGGCCGGATCCGGGGTGATGCTTATGGAGTCTATGGTCGGAGCGGTGTTATCAACGGCAACGGTCGCGCTGCTTGTATCCGATGCTCCGTACGCGTCGAAAACCGAGGCGGTGCAAAGGATGGTGTCCGATGGTTGCGCGAGGCTTGGGGTGAGGGTCAGGGCATCACCAGTACCAATGATGGTGCCTCCATTGCTCCACTCGTAACTGGGCGTCAGAGATTCTCCATCTGCATCGCTGGTAGAAGCGGTGCAGGTTAAGGCGCTGGAGGTGGTGATGCCGCTGCTTGGGACAATAGCGATGGAATCGATAGTCGGCGCCGTGTTTTCAACAATAACAGAGTCCGTGCTGGTTGCAGTTTGAGCGGTATCGTCGGTTGCGGTAACGGTGCAGGTAATTTCATCGGTGGGCTGCGCAAGGGTTGCACCGAGTGTAATGGAAGACAGACTTCCGATCACGTTGCTTCCATTGCTCCATTCGTAGCTTAGAGCGATGCTGCCACCGTCGGGATCGCTGGCGGCCGCAACACAGTTGAGAACACTGCTGGTGCTGATGCCCGAGGCAGGAGATATCGAGGCATCCGTTGTGAATTCTGGAGCCGTGCTTTCGACAGAAAGACCGATGGAATCGCTACTGGTGTCGCCAGCGG
>JAYYRF010000019.1:0-3315 GCA_036127535.1 Myxococcota bacterium
GAATCCGGTACGCACGACTTTCTGCAGCTCTTGCGGCCAATCTACGACTCAAGGTCTCTAGAGCCGTATAATCAGAAGCCTGAAACCAAAGTGACTTGGATGCCACAGGGGCATCTTCTCCCGTCCGAAATAAATTCAGAATCTGGACACCGTCGAATCCCAGATGTGCTTGCTCATCCAAAATCTCTTCGAAATTATGTAGATTTTTAGCATGTAAGATGGTGTTCGCCAGAATCTTACGGTGCGTGTTTCCCGCCGCCTCGTCCGCTTCGCGAATGCGACGATATCCCTCGATCGCTCGTTCCCACATTCCTTCGCCCCGAATCAAATCGTTGCTCTCGCGATCACCGTCTAAAGAGATGTTAAAGTGCAGCCTGTCAGATGGGATTTGCGCAATTCTCTGTGCCCTTCGCTTCGATATAAGCGTCCCGTTCGTGGTAATGCTCACATAAAATCCACGCTGCACGGCATAGGATAGAATGTCTTCGATATCATTCCGCATAAAAGGCTCTCCGCCCAGCGGATTAAACACTTCAATCCCCCAAATAGAAGCCTGATCCAAAATGGATCGGATCTCTTCTAAAGAAAGCTCAGGGGAACTGTAGCATGTCGTGCACATGGAACAACTCAAGTTACATCGCAACGATACGTTAATGCTTAAGATGTCCGGTTTCGCCCAAGGGACGTTAAGACGCCGCGACAAATGCAGCGCTGTATCCCTCCGCAATTCCTTCCATGAACGCAAGTTTACTCCCGAACGTTATAGATAAGCTCCACTAATCAGATATATCCGTCCACTATCCACGGCGTTTCCGTTCGCAAACGGTGATGATATTAAAAAGTCTGAAATTCCATCTCCATCCAGATCATCGACCCGTTCGATACGAGAACCCGCTCGATCTTGGGCTGCCTCACCGATAAAGCTCCGTCGCACATCACCCAAATCGATACCGCTACCGGTGATCTCCTCATTTGGAATGTAGTAAATTTTTCCAGAAGCTGTATGGACACCACTGTATCCCGGCGCGCCCAGCAGTAGATCGCCACCGTCGAGTACCGAAATCGCACGACCGAGATGATGCTCGGGCTCTTCACCAAAAAAAGACGCATCTGCATCGACGCTGGTCAAGGTACCGGCCGCGCGAAAAGTGGTAGAATAGTAAACATAAACCGCGCCCGCTTGGTATCCAATGGTTCCATCCAACGGTGCTCCGATCAACATATCCTCTCGGCCGTCACCGTCCACGTCACCGCTCTCCAACACCTCTCCAAAACCACCACCATAGTCCAATGCTTCAATCGCAACATCCGCATCTGAAAGTTCGACGATTCCGTCAGCCATTTCGGATCCTTGTAGCAGATACACGACCGAACGCTGAGAGGAGGAACCCGGAGCGGCTATCCACACATCAGCCAAACCATCCGCATCGACATCTCCCGATGTCGCCAAAGTCCAGCCCAAGAGAGAACTGCTGTGCTCACCCTCCAGCGAAATTGGCTCTTCCAAACCGGAAAGATAGATATACACTTTACCCGAACGATAACCTGCATCCTCATTGTAAGGGGCGGAAATCAAAAAGTCTCCGAAGGTGTCTCCGTCTATGTCTCCTGGTCCGACCAATCCCATACCGAAGAGATCGCCCCGATTTGTACCGTAATATACCGCATCCGCCAATGAGAGATCGAGTTCTCGACTGCCGGAATACCAATACGATTCCGCATTCAGCAGATAGACCGCACCAGAATCGACGCCGACCGAATCATCACCCGTCGCAGCCACCAAAAGATCCGGCTTCCCGTCGCTGTCTACATCACCAGCCGAGGCAAAGGAGGTTCCGATAAAATGCTTCACTTCGAGTCCATTCGCATATCGCAAAGGGAAATCCAAGGTATCTTCGGTAGAGTTTGCCATGTAGATTTTTCCGGCTTTGATGGCCGAATCCGAATTATAGGGTGCACCCATGATGAACTCTTGTAATCCATCTCCGTCGACGTCTCCGATATTTTCCAATCCAATTCCCAATTGATCGCCAGAGGATTCGCCATCCCAAATGGTCAGTGCATCCTCTAAATGAAAGATCACCTGCTCAACAACCACCGCCGCTTCGTTCTCAGAGACTTCTCCACCAGCATCGGTTGCCTGCACAATACAACGAACCTCGTCGTCTATATCCACCAAAGCGCTTGAGAGATATAAATCATAATTAAAGCCCAATTCTTCTTCTGTACGACTGTTCACCCAAGAATATGTAATCTGCAAGGTTTCATAATCCGCACCGCTAATGGTCGGAACGCACTGGAGGTAGGTATCCGAGGTAACACCGACTTCCGGAAGAACGGTGATGTCTTCGACTTGCAAAGGAAGATCGATGGGAGTGGGTACGGGTTCGTCTTCTTTTCCAACCAACTCCAAGCAGCCGAGAGAAAGAAATATAAAACCAAAGAATATGTGCAGCATCGCGTCTCCACAAAAAGCTTAATTTAAAAATATCTCATTTGATGACAAAGCAGTAAAATAGAACCAAAGGATGAAAAATTCAAGTGGATTCTGTTTTCATCTTTCCCCATCTCATAGGGAAATGTACCTCGTCCCTTTTTAATTTCCTATCGAAAAGAGAATTTTCTAGCGTCCGACATGAACATTATTATCGTCCACCATCACCAAAGACCCCCTTCTCTGAGACCGATTCGCGGCGGTGCGCTCCGCGCCCATCACATCGGTGTCGGACTACAGCACTACGGCCATAACATTTCGTACTTGGGAAAAGACAGCGGCTCTCCTTCCGAGTGCTGGAATACCCCACGAGAGCTACGCGCCCTGTGTTCGGCTCTTGATCCGGATATTATTATCGCCACGCAGTTGGAAGATGTCGATTCATTGTCGACGCTTCCCTACCCCATTATTGTAGATCTCTACGCTCAACGTCTAATGGAGTCCTCCTTTGACGGCACACGCGACGCAACGGTTCTGAGCACGCTCAAAGCGCTGTCTTGTGGTGTTTTATTCTTGGTTTCCAACCCACGTCAACGCTGGTCTTGGTTATCGACCCTGGTGTTGGCCGGGGTTTCACTGCAGCACGATCCCATACTCGTCATACCGCTTTGTACCGAAGACCAGCCCGCCCCGTCACCACCCGAAGAACTCACCTTGATTGGAGGTGGGGTGTGGTGGCCATGGCAAGATCCTTGGCCTTCGCTCAAACGAGCGTTGGAGCATCTGAGCAAACGCCAAACGGGCAAGATCACATGGTATGGTGGCCCCCCTAACGGAGAAGCGAATCCACCTTTTTCCCACCCTCGGTTTCGCTTGGGTGG
>JAYYRF010000020.1:0-14262 GCA_036127535.1 Myxococcota bacterium
CTTCGGCGCAGTCACAACATCATGTCATGGCTTTAGAAGCCGGTGCTGATGATGTAATTCATCTTGTCGACGTACATCAAATTTTTATTCGAACCCATTCTCTTTTACGGCGTCAAAGTTGGAATTCAAAGCGATTGCATAGCTCAACCTTTCATTTTGGTGATATCCACATCAACTTTGATACCCACGAAGTCTTTCGTCAAGGACAGTTGCTTCAACTTACCGCATTGGAGTTGAAGCTTCTGCGCTACTTCATTCAAAATCGAAATCGAGTGATCGAACGCAAAGAATTGTTGTCGGAAGTATGGAATCTACACAATTATCCCAATACTCGGACAGTCGATAACTTCATCATGCGCTTGCGCCGTCTATTTGAACCCAAACCCAATAGACCGATGTACTTTCTTTCGATTCGTGGATCTGGATATAAATTTCAGTCTGAGGTGCGAGAGTTTTTGGCGTAAGTGCGTTAATCAAGTAACCATTCCCAAATGTTTTGAACCATTTGGCGGTTGTCTCCAAAACTGATACTATGCCCCCCTCTTGGGTTGTAGTATGGCCATTCGTCTGCAATGAGTACCACCTTTCCGGCTCCATGCTCCACAACGACGATGAATTCGTAGCCGTTGACCGAGGCAAGGACTTGTGCCGGAGATTGAACGACCCAATTTTCTCCGCCCAGACCACCAACAAGACTCAACCCGTTCGTAATTGGGTGACTGATGAAGCTCGAAGTGGTTCCACTCCACGAGTGGTAGGTGCTATCACAAGAGACACCGAATTGATACGGTATAGAATTGGAGGCTTCACATGCATCTTGGGTGCTATGAAATCCGATCAGTAACATTCGGCCACCGTTATATACCCAATCTGCAATGGCGGTGGCCTCTGCATTGGTGTAGGCGCCGAGTGCTCCGTTCATATTGTTGCCGTGATGGACATATAGGCCAAAATTTTCTAGCAAAGACGATGTTACCGTATGATTGCCGTGGTATTCATCATGAATGGTTACATTGTAGCCGCTTAGGTAGCTTGCTGCCTGGGAGCAAGCTCCATTGGGGCTTGTACTGTTGGTTGAGCTGTTTCGCATCCACAATGATTCTTCGCATGCGAGTAGGTTGTTGTTGTCGAGATCGAGTTCGTAGAAATTGTTCCCGTTGCAATTTTGATCGATACCATCACAGTACTCTTTTGCATCTGGATAAACGGTGTCGTCGTTGTCATCGCAGTCGGTATCATCCTCTACATAGCCCGTTGGTGCGCTACAGGATATGGCCATCATGTTGGCATCTCCAAATCCATCTTCATCATCGTCGAGGAAGTATGTATTGGCATCTGTTGCATTGATATCGATGTTGCCATCACAGTCATCATCGATGGCGTTACATACTTCATCGGCAGCCGGATTCACCTCGTCATTGTCGTCGTCACAATCGCTGGAGTCTGAGATAAAGTCAAAGGGTTGGTCGCATTGATAAAGGCTAACGTTTGGATCTCCGAAACCATCGTGGTCGTAGTCAGCAAACCAGTAGAATGCATCGCTTGCATTGTCATCAATCTGACCGTTGCAATCATCATCCATCTGATTGCATTCCTCTGTCGCTCCCGGATATACGCTAATTCGAGTGTCGTCGCAGTCTGTGTTGTTGGCGACATAGCCGGGTGGCATCTCACATTCCATCGCGGTGATGAAATCGCTTCCGTATCCATCACCGTCTATATCATTGAACCAAATCGTCGCTTCGGTTGGTGAATTATCGATCTGCCCATCGCAATTATCATCGCTTCCATTACAGTACTCGAGAGCATCCGGATGAATCATAGGATCGGCATCATCGCAATCTCGGTTGTCTTCGATATAACCTACGGGTTGTTCACACGCGTGAAGCGGTGTGTTTGGGTTTCCAAAAAGATCGTTGTCTGAATCCAGGTAGTAGGTTGTCGTGACCCCTTCGTCGATTTCATCGTCACAGTCGTTGTCAATCCCATCACACAGTTCGGCTGTGAAAGGAACAATTGCGGGGTCGTTGTCGTTGCAGTCGTCTCCGAACAGTACATACCCCTCTCCACCGTTGCAATCATCGGACGGAAGGTTGGGATCTCCGTGACCATCTCCGTCCGCATCGAAAAAGAGGCCGGATATCAAATCTTCATCAATTTCGCCGTCGCAGTCGTCATCGATTTGATTGCAATCTTCAGGGGCGCCCGGAAAAACGGCGTCAGAATTGTCATCACAGTCATTGCCGGCAGTTAAGTATCCACTTGGTGGTTCACATGCCTCTTGGATGGTGTTGGGATCCCCAAAACCGTCTCCGTCGCTATCAGCATAAAAGGGTGTAGAGACCCCTTCATCGATTTCACCGCTGCAGTTGTTATCCACCCCATCGCAGATTTCCACCGCGCTTGGGTTAATCGCAGCGTTATTATCGTTGCAATCGTCGGAGACCAGGTATCCGTCTCCATCGCTGTCTAAATCTGAAACTTCGATTTCTTCTTCCGTTAGGTCGATCTTAGCGGAGTCTCTGCAAGAAAGTAAGAGAAAGCAAGGGATAAGAATGTGTCGCATTGACGTACCGAAGTTGTGTTGTGTTTGATTTAACGGATCTTTGAATCGGAGAATCAAATATTCTTACTATCGTTTGTTATTTTATGCGCATCCTTGAGACCGTATTCTTTTTAGCAAATTTTGAAACCGCAATTCCAATCCGGAAATCGGTTTGTGCTTACCCAGTCCAACCATTCTTCGAACCCGTCTCTCCTCTCCGAGAACGGTCTTGAGGCGAGAGGCCCACTTGGGTATTTCTTGAATTGCCTCCGCTGGAATTGGATCGATATCGCATTGTTCGATGAAGTCCGAGAGCTCTTTACGGAAGGTTCCACCGTAGCCTTCCTCTCTGGGGACAGGGGACACTCCTTCTTGGCCTTCTTCTATCGGTATCAGATCAACCCAGTAGCAAGTCGGACAACCCCATGCATACATGGTGGCGTGATATGCGACTTCGCGTATGTGCTCTTCTTTTGTAGTGTACCTTGTCGGTGACGAGCACAGTGGACATAAAACAGACATCTCTCTCTCAATGGGATCATGGAGATCTACAGATTAACCAGTCTGTACTATGTGGGTCGTCTCTTTTTTGGAGAAAAATTCTGATAAAGCGCATGAGATTCAGTACAATCAAACATAGCGTCCTTCGATGACGGATTCACCCAAGGATCGTGTGCGCCTACATGGAAGAACAACCGAAAACATCAAATCGTAGTACTCTTTGGACTTGGATTCTCAAGCATCGTTACTTCTTTGTACCGATGTTTATCGTTCTGTTGCTCGCCCTTGTGCTGCTGATTTTGATTGAAACCCTTCCAAAGGTTGCACCGCTTGTGTACACCATTTTTTAGAGGTTTTGAATGGCGTTTTGAATTCTTTTTATCGTCTCTTCTTTACCGATCATCTCGGCGATATCAAACAGCGGTGGACCTTGTAAAGCACCGACGAGACTGAGTCTAAGGGGCTGCATGACTTTACCAAAACCAATCTCTTTGGAGCGGATCCAGTCTTTTACGCGTTCTTCTACCGGCTGAGCGGAAAAATCTTCTATGGGGGCGAGCACATCTATGAGCGCAAGCATAATCTCGGGCGTGGTGGCTTTCCATTGTTTTTTTACGGCCTTGGGAGCATATTCTTGGGGCGTTGTGAAAAGAAAGTGGCTTAAGGACCAGAAGTCCGATACGAATGTGGCGCGTTCCTTGATAAACGAGACGACTTTTTGGACGTACTCAATTTCGAAGGTCGTTCCGGTTTCAGCGGTAACGATCGGAGAAAAGTCGGATGCGAGTTCTCGATCGCTTTTTTGAACCAGATATTGCTGATTAAACCAGCGGGCTTTTTGCGGATTGAATTTCGCTCCGGCTTTATTGACGCGTTCGAGTTGAAAGACCTGTACGAGCTCTTTCAAAGAATATAATTCCTTTTCTATCCCGTCTCCCTCATTCCAACCCAGCAGCGCGAGCATGTTTAAGACCGCTTCCGGCAGATAGCCATCTTCGCGATATCCAGCGGATACGGCTTGACTTTTTGGATCCGTCCATTGCAGCGGAAAGACGGGAAAGCCCATTTTATCTCCGTCTCGCTTGCTGAGTTTTCCTTTTCCGACCGGCTTTAAAATGAGAGGCAGATGCGCAAATTTAGGTGGAGTCCAACCGAAAGCGCGGTACAGCAGTACGTGTAAGGCCAAGGATGGTAACCACTCCTCTCCGCGAATTACATGCGTGATTTGCATCGTGTGATCGTCGACGATGTTTGCAAGGTGATAGGTTGGCATACCATCGCTTTTGAATAGAATTTTATCGTCGAGAAGACCGGTTTGAATCGGAATGGTTCCGCGAATCTCATCGTGAAGCGTGAGTGATTCTACGGGCATTTTAAACCGGATGACGTAGGGCTCGCCGGCGTCGAGTTTTTTTTCAACGTCTTCGGCGGATAAACTGAGTGAATTACAAAGCTGCATTCGGGTTTCATGATTGTAAATGAAGTGTTTCTTTTCCGCTTCATACTGCTTTCGAAGCCCCGTTAAGGATTCGCTCGAGTCAAAAGCGTAGTATCCCCATCCATTTTGGATCAAACGATCTGCGTACTGCCTGTACATATCCTTGCGTTCACTTTGCCGGTATGGCCCCAATGAACCGCCAAATCCGACGCCTTCGTCAAAGGGAATTCCCAGCCATTTCATCGATTCGATGATGTATTGCTCCGCCCCGGCAACATATCGATTTTGATCCGTGTCTTCGATCCGTAAGATAAAGCTTCCACCGTGCTTTTTAGCAAAAAGATAGTTGTACAGGGCGGTACGAACACCACCGATGTGTAAAGGACCAGTAGGACTGGGAGCGAAGCGGACACGAACGGTATCGGGCATATTCTTCTCGGGATATGGGTTTCATCGGAATTCGGAGGTTGATTATCCGCAAAATTCGAAAGGTGCAACACAAAGAATACGACAGAGTGGTGAAGATTTTTAAGAACTCTTCCTTCAGAAAGACCGAGGTATGCTATAGATATTTTTATTGCTTATCTTCTATTCATTTTTGGGAAAATCATGTTAATTGTTTTGTTATTGCTTACTTTCGCCTGCCGAGATTCTTCGGATAAAGAGAACGTTGGAAATGTACAAGAGGGAGTAACGCAAGACGATTCTGCAAACGAACCCGAAGCGAGTTCCAATGAACCTGACTCGGCATCCACAGACGCAGAGTCGGAAGAGACGGAGGTGTCGGAAGAGTCCGAAGAGTCCGATGATTCAAGTACAGATCCAACCGACTCTGCTACAGAGCCCTCTGATGAGGAGACAGAACCTGAAAATTACTCTGATCCGCTGAGCGAATTGTGTCATAGCGATGTTGTTGATTGGCCGTCCGATTGGTTTCTCTTCGAGAGGGAGGTGCTCGAAGAAGTAAACATCTATCGACAACAAGGAGCCGATTGCGGCGCTTTGGGGTATTTCGAGCCAGCCTCTCCGCTTACGATGAATCCCGATTTCCGCTGCGCATCTCGCTATCATTCGATTTGGATGAGTGAAAATACCTACACCCACAATAGTCCAGAAGGGGATCTGGGAGAAGATCCCCAGCAAAGATTGTATAGTATTGGATACGATGGTATTTGGGGAGAGAACATTTATGCTGCTCCATCGCAGCCATCGACGGTTGTCTCTGGATGGATGGCATCGGATGAGAATTGTGCCACCATTATGGCGGAGTGGTGGAATGTTATTGGTGTGGGATATTACTATGACCCGGATTCTACTCACGAGCATTATTGGACGCAGAAGTTTGGCTTCCAAGAGTAAACCACGGTGCCGTTCGTAAAGAGACCCTTTCTCGTTCGAATTCTTTGGCGAGGATCCTACTTGATCTCGTTTACAGAATCTTGCATCTCGAGTTGGAACGTTTCTCTGAGCACGATCAAAGGATTAAACTCAGCATCCTTGCGTTCTTGAATGAGGTCTCCGGTTGGTTTTTTAACCTCTCCGGTCAGTTCAAAATCTTCAAAATCAAGCTTGTGAACGATGTCTTTGCTTTTTTCTGCGCTTTGAGCGAAAACAAGACCTGAAAATAAAGTAATTAAGACCATAGCGTCTCCGATTTTTGGGGGTGCTTATTTTCAAACCGTCTTCGTATGAACATATTCCACAGATATGATTTATTTTTTATCGAACATACATTTTTGTTCTTTTGAGAAAGGGGAGACAATCGGATATTGTTCAATTGTATACATAGGAGAAACACATGATTGTTTTTGCTCTTGGGATGTCTGTCGGCTGTTTGACCGAGATAGATCCGGTTATCGCTCCGGAAACAGATGCATCTAAAGATGCGCCCCAGCAAGTTGGCTCACAAGAAGGCGTACCTCGTAAAGTCGATTCTCCTGATGAACGAGCACAGCCAAATGACGCGCCCCGCGGTGCGCCACAAGATGAGGGTGATATGAGCAAACCGCCACCAACGCATCCAGCGGTTTCCATTGCCAACGCCTTTTTAATCGCTATTGATGAAGGAAAAGAAGAGGAGTTACAAAACTATTTACGATCTTCTGCGCGGGGGCTTTCTGCCAAAGACTTACGAGCAAAATGTTTTGGGGTAAAAGAAGTTACCGATTTGCGTACGGCGCCGGATACCGTCGGAGAGAGGCCGGTACAAGCGATGCTCAAAGTCGAAGGGGAGGTCGTTCATACGTTGGGTCTCAGTTTAGAGCGTGGCCAGTATCGTTTTGCGGAGTTCCTAACACCATCAGCCTCGGAATACAGTGCAGCAAAACAATTGTGGTCAAAGTAGCGACCCAAAAAAATATGTTTTTTTACCGATATCTTCCACGAAACAAGGGGGCATGAGGACTATGAGATTGTTGGTCAGTCTTTTGAGCGTGATGGCTTGTCAAACCTCCTCCTCCATACAGCCGTTCGATTCCTCGAGTCCCTCGGATAGTGGTACGACCTCCATTATCGATCAAGATGGAGATGGATTTGATGTGAACGAAGATTGCGATGATGGCGATCCCACGATCTATCCGGGTGCGAATGAGATTTGTGACAATGTAGATAACGATTGTGACGGTCGAATCGATGGAGAGGATGCAAATGTGGATCTCAACAGCGCAACACTGTTTTTTGCTGATTTTGACGGGGACGGTTTTGGGAATCCCACATCCACCCTCAAGGCGTGCACAGCACCGCACAATTATGTTTTAGACGGCACCGATTGTGATGATACCGATCCGCAACTTTTGTCGCAACTCTCTGACGAGGATTGCGATTACGCATTGAAGATAGATGACTGCGATGACGCCGATCCGCAACTCAACCAACAAGATCTCGATGAGGACGGTTACAGCACCTGCGCAGGTGACTGTGTAGACAGCGATAACAGATATACCGGCGTTTCATTGGACACTGTCTATGCATCTAAAGATTATGCTGCCGATGGGAATGTAGAGGTTGAGCGCGTTGAGCAGCGAAATCCTCATGAAAAGCTCGTGTATCTGTATGAAGAATACGAAGGTGAAGCCGAAGTTCTTTATACCGCTCGTTATCATGCAAATGGTCGGATCTTAACGGAGGATAGCTGGAATTTTTCGGTTTCCGCTTTCGATCGAATTGTTGAATACATGTATGATGACCAAGAACGCTTGGAAAAACAAACCGTGCGCGCATTTTTTGAAGGGGCGTGTTCTGCGACACGTTTGTCAGAGAGTTGGGAATATACCTACAATTCGACATCACAAGTAGAGTTTGCGATCCATGTACTCTCTCAGTACAACGCAGAAGATTGTACGACGCCTCCAAAGGAACACTTTTTATCGTACTTTTACGATTCGCATCAACGGATTCTTCGAATTGAAACCGATCAGGATGGCGATGGGGCTACGGATGAGATTTACCATTACCTCTACAATAATGACGGCTTACTTTCGGAAGAGGGATTGGACGCAGATTTGGACGGAGTGCCTGAGCAGGAGCGTTATCGATACCAGTATGATGCCCAAGGCCGGATGACATCGTCTCTTTATGACGCAGACGGAGATGGTTTCTTGGAGCGTGAAGATTTATGGTCTTACCATACCAACGACACGATAGAGAGTTGGGAATCCTATGTGCCACATCTCTATCAGCGCTACGAATACGATGAATTCGGAGAGAGTACATCTCATCAGATAGACAACGATCGAGACGGAGATCTCGATTTCATTGCAATCTATGTATACCACTACTCTTCCCAAGGAGTCATATTGTCCAAAGAGGACAGAATTGACTATGATGGCGATGGCACCAGCGATCAGATTGATGTGCACGATTGGTTCTACAACGAAGGTGGAGAACTGATCGAGTATCGAAATCCGGTATATACCGAACAATATCGTTATGAGGAAGTATCCGATTGTCCCTTATAAATGTGTCTCAAGGGGTCTTGCACGGGGGGTTATGTTCTTTGGGACTCCCCCGATCGCCTTTGCCGTATGTCGTATGGGCTTCGCACCACGGAGAGGCATCGTTTGGCAGAAGCGACGGACGCATCAATGCCGAGCCCTGACCGTTCGGCATTCCTTTTCCAAGAGCATATTGAATTGAATCAATCTGAACGGTTCCATTGGATAGGGTAAGATTGCCTCTACGTCGAATTCGGAAGTCTTGCACAGAATAGACGAAATCGACCCGTGGCAGTCCTCCGTTAATCACCGGATTCCCTTGTGGAGCCAAAAGAGCGTGTGTTCGTGGTTCGACCAAGAGAGAGTGGTCGATAACGAGGGTGTATTTTTTCCGGTTCGTCAAGATGAGCCCTTTGAGATCAACGGCTTGTTCGGTGTTGTTGTATATTTCGAGCCACTCTCCCTTTCTGGCAACCGCTTGTGTGGGATTTGCCATGAATTCCGTGATGAGTAGATCGCCGGTTTTGAGGGTGGAAATGGACTCACCTTGGCCGTTCTTTCCAATCTGTACAGAGCAAAGATAGGCTTTGTAACCATCGGCCGGAGCCAACGTTTCGCATGTGAAATTTTGGAACTCGAGCTTGGATAGATCCTTGGACTCGATTTGGAGTGCTCTCAATACTTTATTCGTCGTCAGCACCAAGAATTCTTTTTGAGCGGTTTCCCGATGCATTTTCATTAGCATAGGCTCGATGTCATAGGCGTTGCTAAGTTGGGGATGCGTCCACTGTAGAATGCGACGTTCGCGATCTTCTTGTGCGACGATGGCTTCCAAGACTTTCGAATTGAAGCGCTTATACTTTTTCAGTTGTAAAGAGCCGCCGTTCAGAAAGTCTTGGCGCATCATTAAAATACGGCCACGATTTCCTTTTTTATGCTTGGTAATGACCAACAAGCCGAGGGTGTCTCTGGATTCTAGTTGTTCCTCAAGAAGCGCGCGGAGTCTATCTATGGTCGTACTGCTCTCAAATCCGACGCCGGTGTGCCATCCTTCTCGATCTACATTGTATGTGAGTAGTTTAAATTGCCTTTGGTTGCTATTGAGTCCGGCCAGCAGTCCGATACCCAGTAATAAAGAAGGAATGATAGAGATGGATTTGAGCATATACGGTGGCAATGTTGGAGACTTCTCGGCCAGCACCTGCAAGCCGCCACGAGCGATGACAATCAGTAAGAGGGTCGCAGGCAGTATGGGACTCAAAAATCGAGGGTTTATTTGATCCATTTTTACGGTGGATGTTCCATACAAAAGCAACACCAAGTAAAGGGACAAATAAGCAACTACATAGATGCCAAAAAGGAGATGCTGCTTGCGTGACGTGGTATCTTTTCGCCAAATAAGCGCTATGCAACAAAGCGAGACGAGGAGCAAAGAGAACAAAAAAGGTGTCGCGAGAAGTTGAGAGCCGAGAACGTCTATCAATGTTTGAATATTGGAGGAGAGATCTCTTTCGGCGGGTAGGCGGGAACCGTGCAAGGTTCCAGAGCGATAACGATTGAATCCGATCCACGTTATCAAGGGCGCATTGCTGAGAACAATGATCATACCATACCGTGCATAGGTTCGTATCGTCGCCTTTTGGTACCAAAATAGCCAAAGAACGGTGTACAGACAAAAGATTCCGAGTAGAGAGTATCCGATATAACGAGTCAGAACCACCAATCCAACCGTTACGGCCGCTCCGATATAGTCCGAGAGTGATTGGTTTTGGATATGACGTATGATAAAAAGCAGGTGTAGGACGGTCATTCCTGCGTACAGGGATTCACTCCACGCGACCTTGAGAACGTAGAAGAGCTCCCACCAACCCGCGCAAAACAACAGAAGGGTCAAGGAGAAAAGAAAGTCTCCGGTTGCTCGTACGGAGATTCTCTGTACGGAAAATAAGATTAGGCCAAAGGACAATGCGGAGGCCATGGCAGCCGCTTTGGTTGGATAGGTCACAATGCATGTGAGAAAATATATCAAAGAAGGGTACAGTGGTGGCCAAAGGGGTGATAGCCAAATCTTCCCTTCAACAACAAGAGACAGAGAACCCGTCAAGTATGCGACGGAGTCTGCCGTGGTTTGAATCCCCAATTGGTATAGCAAGCCGCCCCAAATGACAGCGAATAAAATCGCGGCAATGCTCAGTGTTCGTTGTTGCCAAATCGGCATGGGGTATCCAAAGGTTTGGGGGAAGAGAGGCGATCGTATATCCCAAGATTAGGGAGATGCCGATTCGAGGTGAGAGAGTAAGTTATGCTGGAGACCGTCTTCTTGGACTATTAATTCCTCCACGAGAAGCACAGGACTCTTTCTGTGGGCGGAGAGAGAAATGTTCCATGCTCGATTGGGAATGGTAAGCGTCAAGTTTCCATGGTAATATTGACCCTTCTGTTCGAGAATCATTTTGTCTTTGTGCGCCACGAGTGTGGGAGGATGTGGCGTCGGTGTGCCAATTATCCGCAGTCGAACTTGGATCGCTACGCTTTTACCGACTTGAGATGCTGTTTTGGGGATCCGTGTTGTCATCGTATATCGACTATAAAGCCACCAACTGGATTTGCCATCGACGAGAACGGGAAGATCTTGGGTGAGGGCAAGTTGATATTCTGTGGTCGAGATATCTTTTTGGGTTGGGTTAAAGAACACATTTTGGCTTTGGAAGATCGATTCTCCTCTGCACTCATCTTTAGAGATTTTGCCAGAGGATAGACTTTGGAGAGGGATTCCTTTTTCCAAAACGACGACCGGTGAATGCGCATCCAAGCCTGCTTTTTGAAGTCCTTGGTGACTGAGGGTTTCCAAGTGCTTGGCGCGGATTCGATAGTGGCAGGGTGAGAGTTGAGCGATATCCTTGTATCGGATGATGCGTTGCTTTCCTTGGAAAGTCCATTTTCGATTCGACCATGCGAGGGCAGGAGTAGAGGTCTTTGGGGTTTTCTCCGCTGAAGTCTGTGTGGTGAGCACGGGCGCAACAGCTTCCTTTGGGGTTTTACTCGGCTGTTTTGAATGCGTGGTTTTGGGTTGTGTCAACCAAAAAATCTCCGCGAAAGCGGACAATGCAAGCAAGATTCCTAAAGCTGAAAACCATTTCTTCATCGATCGCCTTTGTTCTCCTAATCGCGGTTGTGATCTATCGAATATCATCAAATACGGATTCGATCATCTGTGCTTTACGCAAAATTGTGTGAAGGATATTTGAAATGTGTTCTTCAAAGCTGTGCTTGAGAACCGTATCATTTTATAATGGCTATCAGTTGATTGTTTCTGCTTTTCGTGTTCAAATGTGGATAGACTAAAAATTTGATACGCATAAAGATTACAGGTGTATGAAAGTCATACATGGAGGAATATATGAGATTGCTTTTGGTTTCGTCTTTGCTTCTTTTTGCCTGTCGGCAAGGGAAAAATAGTGAGGCATTACAAGATGTCGATGGAGATGGATTTACACCTTCGGATGGGGATTGCGATGATGCCGACGCTGCGATATTTCCCAGTGCAGAAGAGGTATGCGACGGTATAGACAACGATTGTGACGAAGAAATCGATGAAGAAGCAGGGACGTTGTACTATCCGGATTCCGATGAAGACGGGTACGGTCCCGAAGAGTTGGCGGAGTATCATTGCGAGGAGCCGGAAGGACTGGTATTGCAGGGTGGTGATTGTGATGATGAAGATGCCGCGATCAATCCAGGAGCCACCGAGGTTTGTGATGGGGTAGACAACGATTGTAACGAGGTTATCGATGACGATACCGCAGAGGATGCGTCGCTTTGGTTTGAGGATGCTGACGAAGATGGGTATGGGAATCCAGATGTGGTGTTGAGCGCGTGTGATGCTCCGGCAGGCTATGTTGAAGATGGTTTTGATTGCGATGACGATAATCCAGATCTCAATCCAGGTGCGTTGGATATTCCCAACGATTCTATCGATCAAGACTGCACGGGAAGCGACGCCCAAGCCTTAACAATGGAAGAGATTTCTGTTGGTGATTTAATTCTTTCCGAATTGATGCTTGATCCGTTGGCCGTGGAGGATTACAAAGGAGAATGGTTTGAGCTCCACAATACCTCCGTAGAAGGCATGGATCTTTACGGTTTGGTAATTGGAAGTCAGATCACGAGTTTTATCGTTGAAGAGCATATTGTGATTGCTCCCAATGCGTACGTTCTTTTCGCGGTGCGCGATCAGCTCGATCAAAATGGTGGAATGAGCAATGTAGATTATGTATATTCTCGCGATGCGATTCAATTGGACAACAGCGGAGAGCTCACGTTGTATGCTCCTGACGGACTGGAATTGGATCAATTGAGTTATGCAGCGGCCGACTTTCCCATACAAGAGGGAGTTGCGATCGTAAATGGTTTACTGAGCGCGGATGCGGACACCGGCGATTTGTGGTGCAATGCGACTACGAGTTATGGAGACGGTGATTTGGGAACCCCAGGAGCCGTCAACGATCCATGTGACCTCGACGGAGACGGCTTTACGTCGGTCGATGGTGACTGCGATGATCTGAACGACACCATATATCCTACGGCCACCGAATATTGTGATGGTGTCGATAATGATTGTGATGAACTTGTGGATGATGAGGACGATAATCTCGATGTCAGTCAATTGGCGACCACTTTTTATGCGGATGCCGATTTGGACGGATACGGTGATGCGAGTACGACCATAGAAGCGTGTTCCGTTCCTGCTGGGTATGTTGAAAACGACGAAGATTGCGATGATAGCGATCCGACGATTTCACCCGACGCAGACGAAATTTGCGATGGGATAGATAACGATTGCGACGGGCTGGGTGATGATGAAGATACCGTTATTTCGGGCGGGAATACCTATTACCTCGACTCCGATGGTGACGGGTTTGGCGATCCCGACGTTACCGGAGAAGCGTGTACGCTCATAGAAGGCTATTCCGAAGATTTTACGGACTGTGATGATACAGACGCGATGGTCTTTGTGGGGCAGCGTGAAGCATGTGATGATGGGGTAGACAACAACTGCGACTCCGCGTTTGACGGACCACTGTGCGAGTTTAATTTTGGAAATCTTGGAAGCGATGGCATCAAAATCACGAATACATCTCCGACGGAGTTAGCGGTTCTTGGGTTTTCCTTGACATCTCTGGGTGACGTATCTGGCGATGGAAATCCGGACTTTGCTGTGGTCTCCCGTTTTGCCGATGATGGCGGTGGTACCAGCTCGGGAAGTACCTATGTCTATTTTGGTCCACAGACGGCCGATTTGGGCTCTTCGGATGCGGATGTGATTTTGTATGGCGGAAGTGGAGAAGTGAGTGGTCAAGCTGTAACGGGCGCACAGCCCATTTTGGGGCTCGGCGGGGATCACAATGGTGACGGGAACAACGATATTGCGATTAACGCGATCAAGGCCTCCAGCGAAGCCGGTGCGATTTACATTGCCCAAGGTCCTTTGTCCGGTACGGTTGATTTATCGACCAATGCAGATGCTATGATTGTCGGCGAGGTGGCCGGTGATCAACTCGGCCGGGGTGCGACCACCTTTCTCGGCGACATCAACGGTGACGGTAATGACGATCTCTTGGTCGGTTCCTATAAAAACGATTTTGGTGGTACCGATGCAGGAGCCGCATATCTACTCTTAGGCCCGGTTCCTGCATCCGGAACGGTATCGACGGTGGCAGCGATTTCATTGTACGGCTCTTCCGGTGATAATCTTGGGTATGCCGTTGGAGCTGCGGGAGACGTCAATGGCGATGGGATTGCGGATGCCTTGGTCAATGCCAACCGAATGGATACTCAAGACGCAG
>JAYYRF010000021.1:0-2839 GCA_036127535.1 Myxococcota bacterium
ACCTCTTCGATGGGTGATGTAGGTATCGATAGCTTGCTTTGATTCTTTTAAGCTGGCTCCGCTGTATTCTCGATAGGCTTTAATCGCTTTGATTCTCATATCGTCCGCACAGAGTTTTCGAATGTTTGCCAAGGATACCGAGGAATCGAGAGGATTGTTGGACCAGCCTTGGGGTTTTATAAGTCCTTCAATGGCGTGTTTTGAGTCCTTAAGACCGGCGCCCGTTGTCTCTCGATAATATTGGATCGCTTGAATCTTCTGTCCGCGATTCAATAGGCTCTCGATGTGTTCTCTATCGAGGACGTTCGATGTGGTGGATGTATCCGATCGCGGCTCACTCACGCTTCGTACATATTCTTCAACGGCCTGCTTTGCTTCTTTAAGACCGGCTCCGGTCATGTCTCGATAGGCTTTAATCGCTTTGATTTTTTGCCCATTGGCACACAATTGCGCAACGACCGCCATCGGATCCGATTTCGGAGCGGGAACGGTCGAGTCCCATCTTACGCTTTGTGGCCAGCAACCGCCTTTGATGTAGAAATCGACAGCATTCTTCGCTTCTTTGAGGCTACCACCAACCGTCTCGCGGTATCTTTGGATCGCTCGAATCCTTTGACCGTTGTGACATAGTTCTTCGATTTCGCTTTGAATATACTTCGGTGTCATACAATCCTTTGGTTCTTTGAGACGGTTGGCCTAGTAATGAACCGTGCGAACCCGTACCTTGGACGATATGGATTTTCGGACGATATTCGGGGACATGTCATTTGAGATCAACACTTCTTCGAGACTGCTGAGGCCTCTCAGATCGGGGAGTTGCTGAATGGGATTGTACGCAATATTGAGCGAGCGCAGCTTCGAAAGAGTCCGCATAGAAGGGAGAGAGTTCAGGCGATTTCCACTCAGATCTATTTTTTGGATGACGGAGAGATCATCCAGTCCTTGGAGGGCTGTGAGCTGGTTTTCACAGAGATCCAACTCGATCAGTTCGCTGAGTCCACTGGCGTCGAAACGCTGAAGTTGATTTTCACTGAGAACTAAGATTCGAAGCGGCAGGCTATGCAAAGATGGAATTGCTTTAATTTGGGTTTGGGTTATCGACAGCTCCATTAGCGAGCGCGCCTGAGAAATAGATGTTGGCAGCGTTGTAAGTTGCGCGTGGTGGATGGTGCAGCACCGCAATTTTGGCAGTGAAAAAAGAGAGTTTGGTACATGTGAAAAGGGCAGAGGCCGAAAAGAACCGGAGCTCATCTCCAATTCTTCTAAGGAGCGAAGACCCGACATGTTCTTTGGCAACGTTGATATTGGATTTCCAACCAAAAGGAGTCGTCTTAGCTTTGCAAGCCGCGTGAGG
The DNA here is from genome assembly GCA_036127535.1 of Myxococcota bacterium. Taxonomy (GTDB): domain Bacteria; phylum Myxococcota_A; class UBA796; order UBA796; family UBA796. The sequence continues at coordinate 1,355 of JAYYRF010000021.1, forward strand.
GAATCGGGGAGGACTGTAATGGGATTGTGTCCCAAGCTGAGCTCGCGGAGTTTTGTAAGGGTATGTATGTTGTTGGGAATGCTGGAGAGCTGGTTATTTTTCAAGCCCAATACCTCTAATTGTTTAAGAAGCGGAATGTCTCCCCAGTTTGTGAGCGCATTTTGCTCCAAATTCAAGAGCCGAAGATTTTGGAGCGGCGCGAGGGACGGAAGGACGGAAAGTTCGGGTTGTTGGCAGTAGTAGGCATTGAGATTGAGGTCGGTAATCTCTCGGTGTCGATCGAGGAGGCCGATCAATGCGATCAAACTGCGATCGGGATGTTGTTCGATATCGATTGGAAAAGAGAGTCTGTGTTGTTGATGACGATCTTTGTCTGGGTAGCTTATATCGCCCGGGTGGGGCGCATAGGGTTGTATGAAACACGTCGTAGAAGGAAGTGAATCGGCGATTTTTTGGGCATTTACAATGGTGGAGGCGGTTTTCAAAATACGTCACTCATGATGGTGATGGGTTGCATAGTACGATATTATTTGGATATAGACCAAAGAGTCGATACGCTTAATAATGATAAAGCAAACGATTAGCGAGTATGTAAAAATGTTGTTTTTAATTCCATTGGCCTGTCAGCCAGCAGAAAAATATACCATTGACTCCGCCGAAGTCTTAAACGACAGCGCGGAAGAAGAAGAGATACCAAGCGTGGGAGAGGCTGATGAGGAGTCAGGGATCGCCGTTCCGGAACCCGAAGACCAACCGGTTTCGAATCCGGAATCGGTCGTTCGTTTTGTTGCAATGGGAGATGGGGGAGAAGGGAATACCGCTCAGTACGATAATGGACAAGCGGTTGCGGATGTATGCGCCGCGAAGGAAGATGATCGAGCCGGTTGTGAATTCGTTCTCTACTTGGGGGATAATTTTTACGACGCTGGCGTAGAATCTGTACATGACAATCAGTTTGATCTCAAGTTTGAGTTTCCATATGAGCCGCTTGATATTCCTTTCTACGTCGTATTGGGCAACCATGATTACGGTGGGTGTCTGTTTGGAAATTGTGGTACGGGCTGGGACTTTGAACTGTCTCAATATCAAGTTGAATACACCAATTATTCGGACAAGTGGACGATGCCCTCAGAGTATTACACCTTTGAAAAAGAGCACGTCACTTTCTTTGGGTTGGATACCAACGCGATGATGTGGGATCCGTGGTTTGATTCCGCGGAAGATCAATATCCCTGGATGGAAGAGGCTCTTGCAAGCTCAACTTCATCTTGGAAGATCGCCTTTGGTCATCATCCGTATATTTCCAACGGTCGTCATGGGAACGCGGGAACCTACGAAGGACTGGACTGGCTCGCGGACTGGTCGGTCGCCGATGTACCGCTGGGGCACGGGGTGAAAGACTTCATGGATCTGTACATTTGTGGACAGGTGGACTTGTATCTTTCTGGACACGATCACAATCGCCAATGGCTAGAGCCGACCTGT
>JAYYRF010000022.1:0-5984 GCA_036127535.1 Myxococcota bacterium
GGCTCTCCGCAGGAGTATACGAAATTTTAAAACACCATTGCATTGTATACACGGGTTCGGGGTTAATCCTCGAACGTAGTTGTCCGCAAAATCATCCATCACCGCTTTCTGAAATTCTCGCCGCAGATCCATCACGTAAAAGGGGATATTCAGACGATCTGCAACCCGACGACAATCCAAAACATCATCCAAACCACAGCAACTCTTGGGCTTATCTTCTCCTGCACCCAGGGGATCTGCATCATGGAGTTTCATGTGCACACCGATGACGTCATATCCTTGCTCTAACAATAGAGCCGCTGTTACGGAGGAATCAACACCACCACTCATCGCAGCCACTACACGCATTCTGCCTCCATACTGGTTAAAACATCTTCTAATATATCACAAAGGGTAACGATGTCGGTATCCGGACCAAGAGAAAACCGTACCGGCGTACCAGCCTCTCCCATCGCACGCAGGACATGAGAGTCTTGCGATGCTCCCGAACTGCAGGCGGATCCCGTAGAGGCTTGTACTCCACGAAGATCCAAGGCAAAAACAACCAAATCGCCCGGAGTTGAAAATAAGGCACTAACGGTATTGGGAAGCCGATTCACATTCGAGCCCAGCACTCTTCCGCCCAGTTTGCATATCTGTTTTTCCAAGGGAAGGGTATCGAAGCGATAGGGTGTCTCACAAAGAGAGGCTGCGACCCCCATTCCTACAATCGCGGGTATATTATGTGTCCCCGCCCTGGATCCTCTCTCTTGCGGCCCTCCTTGCAACAGTGCATCGATTTCACGATTGAGAACGAGAGCCCCCACCCCTTTCGGCCCCCCGAACTTGTGGGCGGATAACGTGATAAAATCAGCCGCGACGGGCATTGAAATTTTGGAGTAAATTTGAGACGCGTCACAATGGAATGGAACTCCATACCTTTGACAGCATTGAAATATTTCTTGAATCGGCTGAATAACGCCGGTTTCGTTGTTCGCAGCCATCACCGAAACGATTCCAACTGTCCCGGTATTCAACTCTCTCTCCAACAATTCCAAGCGTATTACACCGTTTTCGTCCGTTGATAGCTGACAGTCACCATATTGCAGTACAGAAGGATGTTCTACAGCGGAAACCATTATCCGCTTTTCTCGCCTTTGGTAGTGCGACAGCAACCAACTATTCGACTCTGTGGCCCCGCTGGTAAATCGAACCGACCGTGCGGGACAAGAAACGAGCTTGGCTACTTTTTCCCGTGCGTTCTCTACAGCGATTCCCGACTCTCTTCCCAAGCTGTGTGGAGAAAAAGAATTACCCCAGAATCGCTTCATTGCATCTACCACAGCGTTAAAAACCTCTTTCCGCATCGGTGTCGTAGCATTGTAGTCACAATAGAGTTTCATTTTTTCCCAAACGGTTCAAAACATCATAAAAAGTTATCTCAATTTACATGCAGTAGACGAAAAGTCAAAAAAACATACATGCTCACAATCGCAATGAGCGTCGAACGCTCAGAGCGTAGAACTCTCATCCAAGAGATCTTCGGCAAACCATCGGACGACGGGATCGCCCATACAACATTGGGGATCCATCTCGGAACCTGATTCCGATACCGTTCATAATCCATCCTCTGAGACCAATTCCATTCCTCCCACCCAACGATGATGTGGTACATCAACCCGATCAGGATGGGTATCCATAAAAGAGACAGGCGATTCGATGTAATCGTGAGCCCGATCCACATGATTACATTGGCGATGTAAATTGGATTTCGAACCCACAGATACGGCCCTTGACGACACAGCATTCTTTTTTCGTCATCTCTCCTGCGAGACGCTGAACCTATATGGCGAACGCTCCAAAAGCGGAGCCCCTCTGCAAACAGAACCACGCATATGCCGACGAGAAAGGAAACAAAGGTGGGTTTCGCCCATAAAAGAATACAAAGAATCCAAATGAGAGCAAGTTGTCCACGATAGCGAAACAACCATGCACCCAACGCGATCTGATTAGACAATTAACTCAGCCAATTCCGCCTTCACCCAAGACTCTACCGATGGACCAGTATCAGACAAGAACCTTAGCTCGGCTTCACTTTCCACGCTCTTTCTGAGTCCTATGAGACACAAATAGCGAATTCCATGCCCCAAACGAACCAACGATGGAGAGGAGTCTTTCAAAAGTCCAAGAGCCTTATCGACGCAAATCAACGCTTTCTGGGGATTGACATCGAGATAAAACTCCCCCAGTCTCAAAATAACTATCGGTTGCTTCGGGTCGAATTGATGACTTTTTTCGTAATGTTTGAACGCAGCCTCTGATCGCTCAAGCTTCTTGTCGAGTATCCAAGCCTTAACGAGCATCCCATCTCGAATATCTTGATGCGTCGCTTGTTGCGACTCAATGATTTTTTGGTAAATATGCAAAGACCTCGTCCAGCTTTGTGTTTCCATCGAGATATCCGCCAAGCCTTTGTAGATCTTAAGGTTCGTAGGGTTTAGCTTCCGGGCTTTCATATAGTAGTGCGCGGCCTCTTTGTAAGAGCCACGCTTATGCTCGATGAAACCAAGTTGATAATATACCTCGGCTGTCTGAGCGGAGTTTGAACCACCGACCGCCATGAGCTGACGGCGAAAAATATCAGCGGCTCGTTCCCAATCAGAACTCTCCAAGAGGGCTTGACCGAGAACCTGGAGCGTATTGAGATGATTTGGAAAACGCTTGTGCAGTTGTGTCAAAACGTCGATTCCCTCGCTTTGCTCACCAACCTTGAGAAGAACGACACCGTAACGGAAGAAAAATTCTGAGTAGTTGAGTTGTGCCTCAAAACTATTTAATTTAAGAGCTTCTTTTAGTGGTTTTAGGTTCGCAAAAACCGTCATGCACTTATCCCAATCTTCACGCTCAAAGGCCACATCGGCCACATATGAAAGCGCTCTTTGGTGCATTGGATCCAACGCCAAAATACTTTCGCAGATGGGATACAAGTTGATGTCGGTACCCAACTCGTCCCCATCACTAAAAACCTCTTCTAAAAGGTTAATTTTGTTGGATACACCATCCGCTAATCCGGCTCTTTTTTGGAGCGTTTCGATGTATTTGGGAATATCACCTCTTTCTCTATAGAGATTGTTGAGCTCCAACAACGCCTCTTCTTGGGTCTCCAAATTTTGGGCGGCCTTCTCAAAGTGGACTAGAGCCTTTGAGGGGTCTTTTACGCTATCCTTGTATATGAATGCCAAACGTAGCCGCAAGGATGGGTCTTCTTGTATCTGCAAAGAGCTCTTTATGTACTTAATTTGCTTTTTCAAGTCTCCGCTACGATGAGAGATATTGATCAATTCTTCTAAGATGTGTTGATTCCCTTGGTCTACCTGCCACAATTTTGACCAAATATCAATCGCGTCATCGTATCTTTTCAAGGTTTCTGAATACAGCTTGGCCAACTCGACCAAAGATTCTTTACGCTGCTCGGGCTGGAGACGCTCCCCTTCGAAGCCCAACAACTGAATCAAATCTCCATATTGCGACTGCTCATAAAAGATACTTTTCAGCGTTTGGCGGGCTTGTTCGTTGTAGAAGTCCAGATGAATGGATTTTTGAAGATAGGAAATACCTTGTCCAACTTCTTTCATCTTGAGGTACGCATCTGCAATGTAGTAGTAGTATTTAGCACCTTTGTGGGCTTCCTTGCTCCCTTCCAATAAGCGCTTCAATGCCTCTATCCCTTCATGGTAATCACCATGTGAAATCGAGATCCGCGCCAGGGCTTCCGCGATTTCAATGTTCCTCGGGTACTTATTGGAGAGCTCTTTGAAAAAGATAAGGGTTTCGGGTTTGTGCGGGAGATGCTCAAGCATGAGCCAGCGCAACTTGGTTTCAATTTCTGTGATACCCTCAGAACTGCGCCAGATACCCCTTCGTTCATTTAAAAGTTCATACAGACGTTCCCACTCACCATTCTTTTCGCACAAACGTTCGAGTTTACAGGTTATGATGGGGTATTGGGGCGTATTCTTAAGCTTTTTCAAATGTTTGTCATAGAGCGTAATTGAACTTTCATACTCTTCTACGAGTTCGAGTCCCAATGCGTACTCCGCCCAAATCTCGTTCCCCAGCGAGCTGTACACCTCTTTGAGAAGCTCTCCGTTCTTTTCCATCAGAGCGATTTGCTTCAGACCATAAAAAGAACGTCCCTCAAACGGCTCATGCTTGAAAGAATAGGAGAAATGCTCTCGGGCGATGCCTATATCACCATGTCTGAGCGCAAGGGTCGCAGCATAATTGGAAAACGCGATCTTGGGTTTGGTTTCACCGGCAGATTTTGCAATCCATTCATAGGCTTCTCGTAGGTTGGCGCCGCAGCCGATCAGTCCAAATGCCGATTTAATACTCGGTTCGCTTTGAAAGACTCCTGCCCACACTTCTTCTCTCCGTTCGGGCAAATAGGCGTCAATAATCTCTGCTTTTTCGCTTTCGCTTTCACAACAGGACAGAGCCGATTGCCAGTCCTCTTCGGCTTCCAACAATATACTGAGCTGGCCTTTTGCATCAGCATCGACTTGCAGTCCTTGAACGAGCATTGGAATCAGGTTTTTCTCTTTGCGTTCCAAGGCGATGGAAAGAAGCAGCAGTTGAGATTCCGTATCTTCTTTGTCGTTTTTCAATATTTGACGGAGCAATGAGGTCAAATCCGGGACGCGCAACGATAGGTTGGATAAAACAGCCGCTACGCGGATAGAACTGGGAAGCGCTTGGCCTTCGGTGAGAACCTTGACCAAAATATTTTTATCCATTTCGCGATAAACCAAATCGATATATGCCCACAGTTGTGCCCTGGGAGATAGCTCGTCACCAAAGATTTTTAAAGATTCGTAGATCTTTCTGGTGTTGTTGTTTCGACAAGCATTTCTGTAATTGCTCAATCGACCCCACTGTCCTTTGCTGACGTGTAACTCACGGTTTGGATTCGCGCTGAGGATTTGTCCAACAAACAGATAAGCAGCAGGCAATGTAAGTTTAGACTGCAGCTGCAGCATCTCCAAGGCACCGAGGAATTCCCCCGAACGAATTAATCGCGTGTATTGTTCGGTGTATCCTATCGACATGGCAGAATTAATCTGTTGTGCTTCGCGGTAGAGTTCAAGGGCTTGTGCATCTTCGCTGTATCGCGCCGCCTGCACCAACCAATGCGCTTTCCAGTTCGGATCGTCGTTTGCCTTCGCTCTGCGAGAATACAAAGCAGCCAGCGGAAGCGCGCGATCGTCCATGATGAATATCAGCTCCTTGAGAACCGAGACATCCGGATGCTCTATATCTTCGAGTGCGTCGGCCAAAGCGCTGATTTCATACTCGTCTTGGGGCAGTCCTTCCTGTATCAAAATGGTACATAGGATAGATATCGCCACAACGGGATCGGAAGCGGCAAGCTTGCTGGCCCATGCACAACTCGTCATAAAGTCCGTGCCCAGTGCATTCACAACAAAAAGGGCGGCTGCATCCTTTTCACAAAGGTTGGCGAGTCCTTTTTGTGCAAATTCAGGGTCGATAGAGGATAAGTACCAAAGAGCTATGGTTTCATCCATACCTTGGGCAAAGGACAAATAATTGCGCAATTGTTCTCTTTTCTTTTCCAGTGGCATCTTTTGGATTCGGAACCAAAACAACGCTCCTTCCGTAGACAAATGCTTCCAAGCCTGCGTGGGTCGATCTTCCAGTTCTGCAACAAACTTACGGTATTCAAAAACAGTACCGGAGAACAAAGAGGCGTTTTTACTTTCGCTCAGCAACGATTTTTGCTTCAATAAAATCCGAAGGAGAGAGACGCGGGCAGATCGATCGTTGGGATTCAGTGCCAACACGCTGTGTAAAGTGTGAACCGCTTCTTGCTCCTCGAATAGACGTGACTCTTGTAGTGTTGCCTTACGATACAAAAAGTGCGCTTTTAATGTACCCGAAGATTGCCGAGCCAACCGCTCATAGGTCGTACTCGCCGATTCCCACTC
>JAYYRF010000023.1:0-2745 GCA_036127535.1 Myxococcota bacterium
GGTTACGACCACACCCAATATCACATTGGCCGCGCTTTCCCCAACGGACTGGGGCAGGTCGAGTTTAGCATGCACGGTTTACTCTCTCATGTTGGGGTTTGGAACCGAGCGCTGACCGAAACGGAGGTCGTTCAACTGGCAGGCGTATCCTTTGACGCGACCCTTCCAGATTTGGTGGGGTACTGGCCTTTGAGTCAGTCTACGGGCTCAACAACCACAGATGAAAGCGCTTTGGGAAATGATGGGGTACTCGAAGGGGATGCGACATGGCTACAAACCTGTCCCGACGAAGATCTCGACGGAGACGGTGTTGCGGCGTGGACGGATTGTGACGATAACGATGCGTCCATCACAACGGGCGCCAACGGGGCGTCTGTATCGTGCCCCGGTGTTGATTGTTCTCAAATCTTGGAGGATGGCTACAGCACGGGTGATGGTCATTATTGGATCGATCCCGACGGTAACGATCCCTTTGAGGTGTATTGCGACATGACGACCGATGGGGGTGGTTGGACGCTTATCGAAAGCTATGATTTCGCATATCGCAGCGATTATGCCCTGAAGCCATTTTCGGCCGATTTTCCACGAAATGCAACCACGCCCGGTTGGGATGACCACCGTTTGTCTCAAAGCCATATGAGCTCCCTCTTGGATTTGTCGAGTGAGGTTCACGGCCGGTGTCATCGAGATTTCACCGCTTCGCAAAGCGATTATATCTTTGCGGATATTTCTTTGGTGACAGACAGCTTGTCGAATTCGATTGATGCCAACGGATCCAATCCATATCAACTACAAGGTTTCATCCGCGGCTACGATGTACAGGCCTATGATTTGTGGTTTTATGGAGAGTATGCGAGCTATCATCAGCACGTAGACGGGAGTCGACTCCCACAGGCGGCCACGTCGGAGGATAATTTTGGATGGGCGGATACCGGTGGAACCAATACCAATCATCTGTGTCACACATCCGCGGGGGAGATCGTGTGGATGGTGCGACGCAATTTGGACGATGCAGACGGTGACGGCGTATCCGCGGCAGATGATTGCGATGACAACGACGCGTCCATCTATCCTTTTGCGGGCGATGTATACGGGGATGGCATCGATGGAGACTGTGATGGTTTCGATTGCGAAGCGGATTACGACGGGAATGGCGTCTATTTCAGTGTTTGCGTGGATACGACCCAAAGAAGCTTCGCCGAAGTGGAAGCCTATTGTTTCGACGGTGGCTACGACGGTGTAGCGCTTCCGTTGGACGCATTGGAAAACGATTGGATATTTGCTCTGTCGGAGAATGTTTGGTCGAACAAGCCGGTGTCCAATTATTCCATTCGTTTGGGGGGAAGCGATGCCGCGACGGAAGGGGTGTGGCTCCACGATCGAACCGGCGTATCCTTGACCTATCTCAATTGGCCGTCCAATGGGAGCGAACCCAACAATAGCGGAGGAAATGAGCACTGTATCAACATGATCGGTGACCTAAGCTATGGAGGCTGGTGGCAAGATTTGGGATGTCATGCCCCGAGTAACGCCGCCTTCGCCTGGTCTTGCGAATACCGATAAACCGCACGAGTGCGCCACCAATTTGCAGCAGGCCTTTCGAGGGTGTTAGAGCATCCATACTATCGCGGGGTTTATCATGAGATTGTATTTGTCTACGTTTGTGCTTTTGGCGGCCTGTGACGTTTCGGATAAGGGGGTTACGGCTTATAATTCAAAGCCCGAAGTGGTCATTACCTCCCATGGTTCGGGTGCAGAACTGCAAGACGGGTATCTCACCAACTTCGTGGGGCAGGTCTCGGACGCGAATCACCAAAATTCGGATCTTTTGGTAACGTGGTCTACGAACAACGGGCCTCTTTGTTTGAATACGACGCCCAGCAACAGTGGAGAGACGATCTGTGAGGCGGTTGTATCAGAGAACGATACCGAACTTATCCTCCAAGCGGTCGATCCCGGAGGAGGAACCGGTATCGAGAGAATGGACATTACGGTTCTTCCCACCCAGACCCCTTCGTGCGAGATTACCTCACCGGAAGAGGTGGGTGTGTATTACTCCGACCAACTCGTGACCTTTTCGGGTGTACTGACCGATGCCGAAGACGACGCGTCTTTGTTGAGCGGTCACTGGAGAAGCAGCAGAGATGAACTTCTGGGAGAGGCGCAAACCCCGACGAGCGATGGTTTGATTCAGATATATGAAACGCTCACCGAGGGCCAACACGCCATCGAGTTCCACGGAATCGATAGCACCGGCAAGACCTGCCTGGACTCCGTGATTATCGATGTGGGGGCACCCAACTCGGCGCCCTTGTGTGAGATTACCGCTCCTGTAAGTGGAGTGACGGGGGTTGAGGGGGATATGGTACCGTTCGCTGCAACCGCGTCCGATGTGGATATTCCCTCGGATATGCTGACCGTCACTTGGAACTCAGACAAAGATGGTGTCTTGGGTGAATCAACGCCTACAAGCGCAGGGGATATCACCTTTGCATACGCGGATCTTTCGGTGAATCAACACAACATCACCATGACCGTAGCCGATGAACTGGGTGCGACCTGTACAACCGCCATTAATTACACCGTTGGCACACCGCCGAGCATTACCATCGACGCGCCGCTCGACGGGGAAACCTATTCCGCAGGTGAAGCGCTTTCCTTTTCCGCGACGGTTTCCGACTCCCAAGACCAGCCCGATGAAATTGCTTTGGACTGGACGTTGAACGGTACGTCGGTTTCCACACA
>JAYYRF010000024.1:0-3610 GCA_036127535.1 Myxococcota bacterium
TGTAAACCCCCTTTGGAAGATTCCCGCGAGCATTCTCGTCAATCCCCGCCTTCCTCAAAGCCTTTTCCATGGCGGTTGCTTCCCGTTGGAGACCTTCCGCTTGTCGTTTGCGATGCCAAGATTTAAATGATCGTTCTACCAACTGACGGATTCGATCTATGGGGTATTGCTCCAACAGATTTACAACCGAGTTAAACGACAGAGAAAAACGACTGTATACCGGTTCGTACTTATGAGAGAGGTATTCGCGTATTCGTGGTTCGAGACCGCCAAAGTCTTCGAGATTCATACGCATTACCACCAAACCTTCACTGTCGAGTCCTCGTCGTCCGGCTCGACCCGCCATCTGCATAAACTCGCGGGTGGGAAGCTCAATCATTCGGGTACCATCGTAACGTTCAAGGCTATCAAAGACGGCGGATCGCGCCGGCATGTTGATACCCAAAGCAAACGTTCCGGTACAGTACAAAACACGAATTAACTTTTTCTCATACAACTCTTCAACAAGAGCTTTCAACATGACGTGTAGACCGGCATGGTGAAACGCGATCCCCTGTTTGTATAGACTGATCAAGGATGGGTCTAGAGCAGATTCTGCATTGGGTTGCTCCAAAAAGGCCTGAATACGATCCTCGACATGACGAACCTCTGCGGCACTCAAAAGCGGTCGTTGTATGCTGCGTCCCAAGGAACGAGCAAGGCTTTCTGTTTTAGCACGAGAAAATACAAAATAAAGATACGGTCGAAATTCTTCCCCCATCATATGAAACACGTTCAGATGCGTCGTCATTTTCCCTCGCGTCGGCTCATTGCGCCTTCGCCCCTTTTTTTTGTGAACCTTACGATGACCGATATTCCGTTTGAATATCGTCGACGTTTTATTGATACCCGTTAATTTCCCTTCTCTCGTCGCTACGCGAAAGCTGAGTGGGACAGCTCTTTTGTGCTCTTCAACAACCACGACCTCTCGATCTCGAACGAAACTCAACCATTTCGCAAAATCAGTCAGATTGGCCAAGGTCGCTGAAAGACCAACGATTAAAACGTGTCGCGGAAGGTAAATGAGGACTTCCTCCCACGTGGTGCCACGCTCTTCATCATCTAAAAAATGAATTTCGTCAATGATCACAGCCGCCAAATTATCCAGCGATTCATCACTCAGCAAGATGTTGCGAAGAATCTCTGTGGTCATAACTTTACAAGGAGCATCCCGACGGATCACCAAATCACCCGTAATCAAACCCACATTTTCAGAGCCGAATAGCGCACAATAGTCTCGAAACTTTTGATTCGACAAAGCTTTAATCGGGGCGGTGTATATCACCGTTTCTCCGTTTTTCATTGCCTCTTCTACGATCCAGTCCGCGACCAAGGTTTTCCCGGTACCCGTTGGTGCGGCAACAAGAACACTCTTGTCTTGCTGCAATGCTTCAATCGCCTCTTGTTGGAAACGATCGAGCTCTAAACCCCTATAAAACATCTGTGTTCCTACTTGATAAAAAATTCTAACCGATGGTTGAGTACAGTGCCATTTACACGGAAGGCAAAGAACAGAAGGATAATAAACCTTCTATACCTTTGCGTGCAAAAATACGACGTAATTCCTGCGCTGGATTCTGCTTCTTTTCCAAACGAAGCCATAATGGTTCCAAATATACCTCTTCGCCCAAACCACGCGCCTCTAAGCCATCTTGTGCAATTTGCAGCGTTCCCTCAATCAATCCGGTAAACGCTTCCTTTCCTGCCAGTCCATAATTGATACAAGATGTACGCCACTCTCGAAAAGATGGCCATGGATCCTTAACTTTTTCCATCTGTAACTGAATAAGCTCTGCCATACGCAAACCAAACCGAAATGGTTCCGGTGGCTCAGGAAAGAAGGAATCCACAAAATGCAACATCTCCGCAGAGTGTTCCATCAACCCCAAAACCAATGCAGAGGGTGCCATTTGTGCATCAAATGGTTGCTGACTGGCTGCTCTCCACTCAAGATGACCATTCTCCATTTTGGGGATGACAGGCCCCCAGTCACACGCAAGATGGTCAATAAACCACTGTTCACGAGCATCTTCTTCTTGTAGAGCCAGCCAAGCAGCGCCTTCACCGGGCTCAAGCCAGCCTTGTGCATCGCGCCTGAGCATAAATCGCCGCTGCATGATCTCTTCAATGTATTCATTTTGTCCCTTCAGGGCAGAAGTGCGCATAGAGTGCCGACCCAAATCGTCCAAAGGCCAACTGTCCTGCATTTGCGTTCCCGATTCACATAGATAGCTATCTTCACCACTGTGGATGGGAGCATTTCCGAACAGGGCGAGGAAGACCGGTTCGATCAGGTGACCAAGATTAAAACGCTCTACCAACTCTGCTTGGGAAACCGAAACCTGTACGCGTTCCAAAGCGCGTACAGATGCCACAAGCCATGGTTCTCCGATAACGGTATGTAGAGAGTGAAGATGAAAGATATGATTCAGAAGACTGGTCGTCGGTGGATTCATGGGCTGTATACCATACCCCAAAATATGCAGCCTGCGCTTTGAAGCGCAATCCACCAAGATCCCCAACGCCTTTCGATGCACATCTTGCAGTGCGTGTAAGTCCAACTGAGCCGGACAGTGAATCTCGATGGTTCCACGCCCGATTCCGCATCGATACGAGAAAGAGTCACCGACCAGACCAGAGAGCATACCGTTGGGTTCGCGATGCTCCGCAAAACCGAGGGGTTTCAGGCTCGGCCACAACTCTGCCAAGTCAGCAGCACGACCGTTTTTCCGAACGATGGGGTACTCAGAGATTCGTCCGACGTGCCGCCACGTTATGGGAGCAGGGCTAAAATGATCGAAAAATACGGCGGTATACTTGGCGATCTCTTGTGCGCTGGGTTTGGGGATCTCTGGGGGTGCAGGCGGTACTGGAGGCAAGTCATCCTTCACCTTCACGGACTCTTTCTCTTCAACAACCGCCACAGCCTCTTTTTCTATAATGGGAATGTGGGTGTGAACACCCACCGACATCCCCTCTCGCGTACGTACCGGTGGTGGCTCGTTGGGTAGTCCTCTGTCGTCGTAAGGCGCGGCTTCTATGGGGGCGGCCTCTTTGGATTCTGAAGGTAGAGCGATGGCTCGTCCAACACCGTTGAAAGGATGCCCATCCCCCGCTGGAATAGGAGGAATCCCCTCCGGTAGGATATCGTTGTAGAAAACCTGCTTGGGAGCGTTCTGTTGCTCGAACTGCTCTTCTGTTTCCACCACTTCCGGCTCGCGAACCGTATACAAAACCAGGGCTGGGTCTACCCCTGTGAACGGGTTGGAGCCAACGATGGGGGGAGGAGTATCCGGAAGAGATTCAAGCATGCTTATTTTTTAACCGGTCCGTCTACGATGCAATACATAAAAATTCTTTTATGGACGGAGATGTATTAAGGAACGGGTTGAAACAGAAATTGAAGAGCCACGGGCAACCGCTCCCTCCAAGCTTCCTCGCAATGACGCTGCCCTTTTCCCACGATAAAGCACATCTCTTCCGTCGGAATGTTCATATCCAAAGACCAATACTGAAAGGATAAATCGGAAAGAGAGGAATCGGCCGCTGCGTATTGAGCCGGACGATTCGA
>JAYYRF010000025.1:0-11476 GCA_036127535.1 Myxococcota bacterium
GACGGCGATTTGGATATATTTCTCGCGGTTACGCAAGGTTCCGATCTTCTGCTTCGAAATGAAGGAGATCATTTTGTAGACGTCTCTTTTTCCTCTGGTATTTTCGACATACCCAGCGATTCCACATGCGTATCGAGGGCCGATTTCGATCTGGATGGTGACCTCGATCTCGCCGTTGGTGCTCACAAAGACCTTTATTTTTTGTCCGCACCCAATTTTCCTCCTGCTGATCCCAATTTCGTATATGAAAACATGGGAAATGGAAGGTTTCAACCTTTTGAAATGCCCTTCTTGGAGAGAGAAGCGATGACGCTGGGGGTAAGCTGGCTTCCGTTGCAAGCCGGAGAGAGACCCTATCTGTATTTCGTCAACGACTCGATGGGTGCGCCTCCCGATCTCGCTCTTCCCAATCTTCTCTATACTTGGGATAACGGTCGACTCACCAACGCTTCGGTGGACTCCGGCGCGCAAATTGTTATGGCCGGAATGGGGATATCCGTTGGTGATCTCAACTTTGATCAAAAACCCGACATTCTGATGTCCAACGAAGGGCCTCCGGTTTTACTGATGTCTCTTGAAGATGTCACTTGGTACGATGGTGCATTCTCTATGGGGCTTGGAAAGCTTCGGGAAAACCAAGTTTTTTCTTGGGGTACCAGCATTGCCGATTTCGAAAACGATGGCGATCTCGACATTTGGCTCGGTTACGGTCCTGTTTTGGAAGAGTCCGATTCGAATCCAGCACATCAGCCCGATGCATTTTTACTCAATGAAGACGGCATATTTACAGACAGAGGTGCCGACTGGATTTTGAGAGACAACAGTAATACGCGCGGAGGACTCTTTATCGATTTAGACAAGGATGGACAACTGGATTTGATACGCTCTTCCTTGGAAGGTCCCACCACCATATTGTATGGAAAGCAACATGTGGGCGCATGGTTATGTGTAGAATTGCAAACCGATACGTTGAATCGAAATGCGATTGGCGCACGGGTCGAGGTTCAAATCGGCGAAAAGACTTGGACAAATTGGATGCTCTCGGGTTCTTCCACTTCTTCAGGGGGGCCACCGGTGCTCCACTTTGGTTTGGGAACGGCCGATACAGCAGATGAAATACGCGTATACTGGCCGACAGGCGAAGAGAGTCAATACAACGACATACCTCTCAACCAATCAATCGTTTTAGCACAAGATTAATGGCCAACACCTCTCTGTCATCGGACGTCAAATCTTCTTTGGACATCTCTGCCCCCGTTGAGAGAACTTTGACAATTGCAGTGGAAAACGTAGACGGTGTTGGGTACAGATTGTCTTGTACTGCGATTCGAAAGATGGAACAATTGATGATTCCACCTTTGTGTCGTTCTTCATTTGGTTTTGTCTCAAAGATAGAGGTTTTTGTATGCTCTTTCTCTTATGCTTCTTAAAATTGTCCTTCGCGGAAGGGGAGCTTTTATCCGGTACCAATTATCTTAGAAGTGCAAGTTTAGATGTGCGCGGTCGTCTACCAAGCGCAGAAGAATACGATGGTATAGAAGACGGTGGTGCAATACCAGAGGCGCTCTTGGATGATTGGTTGTCCTCTGAGGATTTTTACCAGCAAGTAATTTATTTTCACAACCTTCTTTTGTTGAATCATTTGGGTTTCGTCAAATTTCAAAACTTCGTCCACTATTTAGATACGAACGGAGATATCTATTACATTCGACGTCGGACGTACCGAAAGGGAACGTCTGACGAATCTCCGGCATGTAGCGATTTCGAAGCAACTTTGGATGAGAACCAACGCCCAATTCCCGTCGTTAACGCTGACGGTTCTTTGGACGAGGGTTATGTTTTGGTCAATCCCTACTGGGCTCCGGAAACCCAAATCAAGGTTTGTGCATTTGAAGCACAGGAGAGAGAGTTTACGACCTTTGGGGTTGATTGTAAAACCGAAGAAGGCGCAGCGGACGCGGAGTGTGGTTGTGGCCCCAATCTCAACTGGTGCACACCCAAGTTTGTGGTTGGTGTATATCATGAAATTGTGAACGATTTGGATGAGCAAATCGATCAGTACATTCGCACGGTTGTCGCTGAAGACCGACCGTACACAGAGATATTTACCGGAGATTGGTTGCCGTTGAACGGCCCCTTGACCCATATGTATAAGTATTTGGTTTTTCACCCACACGGGGTTGTGATGGAAAATCCAGCCTTTGATCGAACCATGATGCCGGACTTGATATACCAAGATGCAGATGTTTGGGTAGAGGTTCCCGCGATTGAGGCGAGTGCGGGTATCTTCTCTTTACCAGGGTTTTTGCTTCGGTTTCATACCAATCGGCGTCGGGCGGACAGGGTCTTATCCGAATTTATGTGCACGGAGCTCATGCCCCCAGAGAGTGGGCTCCCGGAAAGTACCGCAGAAGAACAATCCGATGGTGACCTGCGTCAGATGTATGGTTGTAGTAGCTGTCATGTTTACTTGGAACCAATGGCCGGATATTGGGGGCGTTGGGAAGAGGGTGGGTCGAGTCATTACTCTCCGGAAGAATACCCTGCGTTTTCGGAGGAGTGTAACGAAGCAGCAAGACAAGGTTCTACTCATCCGAGCTATTACGAATGCAAGGATAGGGGATATTTGGTCGATTCCCATCATGGAGATATGGTTGGTTGGTATTGGTCTCATGCCTCCTTGTACGAAGAGGAACAGCATTATCCCGTTGTCGGTCCACGACTGTTATTCCAAAAAGAGATTGTCAATGGACGTATTCCCAGTTGTGTAGTGCAAAAAACGGTGCAACAAATCCTTGGAAGGCCGCTCCGCGAAGAGGATCAAGATTGGAAGAGTCGACTGACCTATAATTTTATCACCAACAATTACAACTACAAGCATCTCGTCAAAGACATCATCACAAGCAAACAGTATCGGAGTCGAAAATGATCGTTTTTCTCCTTGTTGTCGCCTGTTCCACAGAAAGTAAGGTACGCGATACCTCGGTTTCTCCCGTCTTCGTCGAGAACGACGATATTTCCGTTGATGTGATTCCCGAACTAAGCAATGCGGAAAGCACCGATGCGGAGTCGGTACCCATCCGAGATCGCAGAAGAATGAATTTATTCCAGCTCGATCGCGCCATAGAAGAGGTTACAGGATATGATTATCCAGATTTTTGGAAGGCGAATGGTTCTCTCGGACAACCCGATTACCAAGAAATTATCAAAGAGGTTCGGGAACCGGAGCTCTTCTTTCAAAAATTTCTTCAAGATGCCGCCCACTTGAATTGCGATATTTTGCTCAACAAAGAGGAAGAGAGTACGCCGGAGGAAAGACGATTTCTTCGCTACATCGATGTGGGAGAGACAGATGAGGACGCTGTAAAAGAGAATCTTGCATACTTGCTTTTGCTGTTTCATGGACACCGATACGCTACCGAACATACACAAATCGAACGTTGGTTCTCTTTGTTTACCGAAATTCAACAAAACACAGAAGACGCCCAAGTGACGTGGAAAGCCATTTGCGTAGCGCTGATACGACATCCGGATTTTTATTCCTATTAGGCGAAGACGATGAAACAAAAATTTACAAGAAGACAATTGCTACATCATGGTATTTCACTGGGTGCATTGAGTGCAGCTGGGCGATTAAGCATTCCCAGTCTTGCATACGCGGACACTCAACCCAGCCTCGATAGAAACTTTATCTTTTGCTACTTCTCGGGTGGTTGGGATGTATTTTTGGGACTTGATCCGAAAGACCCCGATGTTTTTACCGATGAACGAAAATACGAGACCCGTGTGGAGTTGGGTTTTCATAAATTGCCGAGTAACTATCGTTCCCTAGTGGAAAGCTCGGTTCCCAATATGGTTTTTGGACCGTATATTGGAAATCTTGTGCAGCATGCCGATAAAATCAGCTTGGTGCGAGGTATGAGTGTCGATGCCCTCGGACACGCCGCCGGTGCCGCTCGTTTTTTGACGGGTAAACCACCGAGTGGAAACAATGCACGGGGATCCTCTCTCGCAACCTTTCTCTCTGATATTTATGGTTCAGAACGCTTGATAAGCAACTTGTGTCTGCGCATGCCCTCTTACAATGTCGATCGAAGCCCCAAAGCGACGGCGGCCAAAGTATGGTCTGTGGAAGACCTGTTTGACTTCGTCGAGCGAAGTGAGGCTCCTTTTAATGATTCCGTCTTTGATGCGGTAGATGACTTCTTACAAAATCATACCAATACCCATCAAAGCACATACCTTGAAAAAGCGCTCGAATACAAGATTAAGATGCGTGAAATGACAGCCCTAAATCTCAGAACTGAATTTGATTTGGAGGGAAGTTCATCTGACATCGCTACGGTAAGAGAAGCGTTTCAGTTGGATTACAGCAATCTCAATAACGAAGGTTTTAATGATTCGAACTATCGCGCTGCGATTGCGGCCCGCGCAATTATCTCTGGGGCGAGTCGTTGCGTAAGTGTCGAGATTGTGAGTGGACTGGATTCACACTACGACTGGTCTGTCGACCAAGGACCCCGGCAGGAGTCCGGTTTTAATACGATGGCAAATCTACTCACCTATTTGGATTCCGTTGCTCACAGCAATGGTGGGAGCTATTTAGATCACACCACCATCCTATGCTACTCTGAAATGGGACGAACGCCCATGATGTTCAAGGACGGTCGAAACCACAACCGTACGACCAGTTGCTTTTTGGCCGGTGCCGGTATCAAAAAGGGAGCGGTGATTGGTGCTTCATCAGATCTTGGTGCAGGCTGCCAAAAAGTCGATTTAAACACCGGTGATGTTTCGGAGGCGGGGGAAATCATACGTCCCGAGCACATACATCAATCGCTCTTATATAGCATTGGCATTACGGAAGACGCCGCAGATTTGCGGGTTCCTCCCCTCCACGCCATTTTAACGTAGGTGTATGAACATGTTTCTCTATTTTTTGGTTGGATGTAATGCCGAGAAGGCAACACAAGATACGTTTATCGAAGAACCGATCATCGAAGAAGAGGATACCGGAGAAGAGCCTCCTGTGGTGTCAAACGACTGTGATCCACCTCTTGCTTTGATGCCACAAGACAGTGTGGTTGCACCATATGCACCGATACTTTTCTTTGGCTCAGGCGGCAGCGGAGCCTATCGATATCAATTAGAAGGGGAGCCGGATTCCGCATCCATCTCCGTCGTGGACGGTCTTTTTTCGGCGGGGTCCGAAAGTGGTGAATACAGGGTCACCGTTACGGATTTAGAGTGCGAAGGACAAGCCCAAGCCAACGTTTCGGTTACGCAAGGACTATCGGTTCTCCCCGCTTCGGCCAGTGTACGGCCTCATACGCAAATCACGATGGACATACTCGGTTCCAGTGGAGATGTGACGTGCAGCATGGTGTCCAATGAAAGTGGTGGTGCCGTGGATGAATGTATATACATGTCCGGTGATTCAGAAGGGGTTGATGTTCTCCGAATCGAAGACAATCTGACCGAGGAGGCGGTTTCGATTGCTTACATCGTGAAGAACGATATCGAATTGGATTTGTGGGGAACCCGCTACGTTCTCCCTCCGGGGGAAAGCATTGAATTGACGGCGTTAAACGGTAGTGGCTTCTTTGACGTTTCTGGCTATGATGAGACGGTGATTCAGTTCGAAGATACAAAATTAAAGGCGATGGTGCCAGGAGAGACACAAGCCATCATCCAAGATCGATATACGGGGATGTCGCAAGACGTTGTCGTCGAAGTCTCTCCCTTGCGATCGGCTTTGGGGGAGAGCATTGTCGTAAAAAGCAATCACGATGTCAATGTATATACGGTTCTTTCGGATAAAGATCTCAACGGAGATGGTCTCAACGATGTGGTTCTTGGCTTTCCCGAACATCATTATGCCGATCAGGAGTCCGGTTTTGTAGCCATTCATCTCGGAACGGAAACGGGCATTGAAAACACCGCATTACAGGTGTTGAGTGAGAACTACGCGTATGATCTGCAAGACCACGACTTATTTGGACATTCGATTGTAACAGAAGATTTTGATCAAGATGGGTTTGTCGATATGGCAGTGGGTGCACGCTTTGCCGATCGGGTGTACCTCTACTACAACACCGGCAATTCCCAAGCTCCTTATGCGGACAGCCCCGATCTTTTCTTAAGTGCGGGATTACAAGAGGGCAGCGGAGATCAATTTGGCTACTCTATGACCCATTGTGACGTCAATGGTGACGGGTGGAATGATATCATTGCGGGGGCACCGGCTCACACGGCTGAGTTAATTGTCGCCAGTGGTTTGGTCTCGTACCCGTCCAGCGGCGCCATCCGTGTCTATCTTGGTGGAGAAAGCGGCTTCGATGCCACATCTTATCTCGAGCGTGTTGGAAGAGAGCAAGACGAAAATGGGGATTGGCAGGTAACCAAAGACCTTGAGATTGGAACCCTCCTTGCGGGAGGCGATTTCAACGGTGATGGTTATTGCGACATTCTCACCAACACCAATACGGAATCCACACTCATTGAAAATCACAAAAATTACGTTCAAATCTATCTTGGGAACGAAGATGGATTGTCCGAATTTCCCAACGCCGTTATCTCTCACTTCAAGCCCGATACAGGAAAAGAATGGATTGCGGGTATACAGGTGGGGGATCTCGATGATGACGGAGAGGAAGAGCTATTTTTGACATGGCGTACCAGTAATAATTCTCAAGATTTGGAACACCAGGTATCGATCGCAATGTTTAAAAATATGGGTTTGGAAACGGAATCAACCCGTTTTATGGATTGGAGTGAAAATCAATGGTCTCTATTTTCCAACGAGGTATATGACATTGGGCATCATATGGATCTCTCCGATGTCGACGGGGATGGTCAACGAGACTTTACATTCTCTTCGTGGGTATCCAGTCGACCGACCATCTTCGCCATTTCGGGAAGCGATATTCTCGGTGATACGTACCCAGGCTACTGCACTTCTTGCTTTTTCTCATGGGAAGATAGCGATAAAGAAGCGTATATTTGGACGTACCGTTTCGAGGATCAGGGGAGGGTCTCCGGGTTGGCCGTCACCGAGGATCAAGATGGCGACGGGTATCGAGATGTGATTCTCGTACGAGATCAAGATTCGACAACGGGTGTGGAAAAAGAACACCCATACTACGTTGGGTCTTCGCAGTTTCATACCGCTTTGGCCTATGAAGGGGTTGCGGCTGGCTTCCTTCAGGGATTATCAAGTGGGTTTTTGGACGTAAACGGAGATGGCAAAGAGGAGCTTTTGATAGCTGCTCCGGGGCAACAAGAAACCGGTTCGAACTGGGGAGAAGTCCTTTCTTTTACACAAGAAGATGGAGTATATTCGGATGGTTTCGATCTCTTACCGATAGAAGCCTCGGATTTGGGTATGAACCAAAATATAATAAAAAAGCAGATCAATTTGGCCCTGCATATGTCAACGGAAAGCGATTTTGACGGAGATGGGTATCGAGACTTGGCCTTCGTATCCTCGATTTCTTGGGGCGGGAGTTTGGCGATTTATCGAAGCGATCAAGATGGCTTAGAACCCTCACCGTATTGTGTGGTCTCCATTCCGAGATTTAGCCGATTATCGTATTTGTACCAAGGGGAGCTTTTGGGCGGATGGGATCTCAATCAAGATGGTTTTGACGACTATGTACTCGGTTCTCGGTTCTTCAACAACGAGCACGGCGGGATCTACGTGCTATATGGAAACAATACGCAAGAATGTACCTTTGATCTTTCTTTTCAGGGTTGGAGTCACGGGGGACGGTTGGGCGCAGAATTGAGCATGGGGTACATCGATCACGACATATGTCCAGATTTGATTCTCAGCGAACCCAACTTGACGACGGACAAGACCGCCACGGGGGCTATCCACATCTTGTGGGGTGAAGGTGAGTCGTGTCGCCCCCAACGTTCGTTCTCTTCTTTCTATTATCCGTTAGAGCTTAATAATATTGGTCGTTCTATCGCTTCGGGCATTGATCTCAATGAGGACGGGTATGACGACATCGTGTATACCCAAGGAAGAGATGGGGAAGAGAAGACCTTTATTTTGGATGGAATGGCACTCTCTCAAGCGCCGACAACGGAATTTGTGGGTGAGACTCCAGAAGGGCCCTTCTATCCGGAACCATGGTACTTTTACGACTGGTTATCCGATTATTTAATGGGAGATATCCTCCACCAAGGAGATGCACGTCTCGAACTCACGGAGGATGCGGCGGGTACCAAATGGCTTGCGTTGGGAAAACACGCGGAAGATAAGGTTGAGATGTACCGCTTTCGGGAAGAAACAAACGCCTTTGAAACGATCCCGTACTTGAGCATTGGTGCCGACTCCAATATTACATCTTGGAAAGGAGAATTTGGCCGGCGTATTCAGTTCCACAATGGTACCGTACTCATCGGCGCACCCAAATCCGATCTATTGGGTCCGAATATCGGTGGCGTTCAGCTCTTCTCTTTAATGGAGTGATAGGCGGGTTATAGACGTCTTTGGAAATTCAAATCGATCTTTGGGGCGTGGTTTGGCAAAGGCACAAATCCCTTTACTTTCGATATCCGTTCTAGTTTGGGCCGCCGTATATTTGCCGGAGATACGCGATCACGTCCAACGTCTCTTGCTCACTGAGAGGGACAGCGGGCATGTAGCCGCTGCCATTTTCAAACAGAGAGACCAAATCGGCATCGGTCAGGTACGCAACATTCTGAATTTGAGGGTTTCCTCCGTGACAACCCATACAGTTGTTCTGTACGAGGGCTTCTCCGTGTACGGCATCACCGACCGGGCCACTTGGCTCTTGGGTATCTGCAGTGTCTTCTGCGTGCCCGGTGTCCTCGACGACGGCTGTATCCATGGTGCTGGTCTCTTGGGTGTTTTCAAAAGCAGTATCATTCAGGTCGGCGGACTCTTCTTTGCGTTCGTTGCAGGCTACAAACATCATCATTAACAAAAAAATCATTGCACCGCCCGCCTTTTTTGAGTGCGCGTCATGGACTCTTTTCCTGGGAGCCGATCGGTTTTGAGAGTGGTTGAGGTTTGACAAACCAACGACTACTCTCAATCGGAAAGAAAGACCCGTCTGCGCATGAACGCTATTGTATCCGTTCTTTTGTGAAAAGGACATGAGAAATACGTCACGCTCATCGCTCTCTCCAAAATATTAGCCCATGCGGAGTCATCTTTCAAACCCACGAAGCCATTCCTTTCTGAAACGCCCAGTCATATATTGTAGCATCCTGTGAGATACCATTACTGGATGCATATAAGATCTCGCTCGGTGTTGGGGTGTTCACACGATTACATGAATCGTTCTCGTCTTCTATGTACCACGGATGATTTCTACGTTAGGCTAGTGTAGTATCGTGAAATCGGTTATCAAAGGATTCCCATGTATAGGACTGAAAAAATCCCCGTTACCGTTCTTTGCGGCTTTCTTGGCTCAGGTAAAACCACTCTGCTTAGATGCTGGCAAATGGATGAAGCATTGCGCGATGCAGCCTTCATCGTGCACGATCTCAGCGAATTTGGTGTCGACGTTGAGTTGCTTTCTGAAGAGAATTCTAATCCGCAGCTTGGGCGTCTTACCGATCGTGTGGCTGCTCTCCACGGTGTCCACGCTCGTGCGCAGCTTCATGCATCTGTTGGTCGCGTTTTGGGAGAAATTGCAAAACTCAGCCCCGTATCCCCGCAGGTTTTGTGCGAAAGTACCGGAGCAGCCCGACCCTGGCCGTTAATCGATGCACTCACGCAAGACGCCCGCTTCCTGCTGCGCCACTTTATCGTTACCGTCGATGCATTGAATCTTCATCGCGACTTCGAGAATGGTCGGGTTTTAATCGGCGAGGCGAGCGTTTCGAATGATCCTGCTTTGCAGTACGCCGCGAAGATTCTTGCAGAGCAGCTCATCTTTGCAAGCGTGATTATCTTGACGAAAATAGACATGGTCAATCAAGCTGTCGTCGATGACCAAATTCGCGTTTTGCAAAAACTGCAGCCCTATGCAACCATCGCTTTGTCGGCGCAAGCTGGACTTCGTCTTTCACAGCTAGAGGCCACGCCCGCACCGGACTACATTGCCCTCAAAAGGCGCGCGGAACAATTTGGTCTGACCCGCGATAAACCCACAGCTGAGCAGGTTGAGGCCATTGTCATCCGTGACCGTCGCCCCTTTCATCCACAGAGATTGTATGATATTTGCCAAAATCAGCTCGGTACAGGAATTTACAGAACCAAGGGGTTTTTGTGGTTGGCGTCCCGTCCTGCTGACGTCCTTCTATGGCAACAATCCGGCAGTCAAATTAGTTTTGAAGCGACCAGTGTTTGGGCAGCAGAGGCGGTTCATAATCGCTACGGCAGATTGCTTCCGAGTGAGGTTGAGCTTTTTAAAAAGCAAGTCGAAAGCGATCATCCCATCTTTGGAGATCGACGCAACGCACTAACCATTATTGGATTGCCTCACGCGTGTAAAATTTTTGCTTCCGCCGTACGGAGTGCTCTTTGTACGGAAAACGAGGTTGCTGCTTGGCAACGCGGACATGCTTTTTCTGATCCTTGGCCGAAGAATCCGAAGAGGTCGTGACAGAAAAAAAGGGTTTAATAGTTCCTTTCTGTTATCGCGTTGTAACAAGGAAGAAGAGCCGTAAGTGAGTACGGGTTAGCCGTTTTTAGGCTCGATTCCCTCGCCATCTTCTCGGTTCGTGTGCGACGGAAAGAAACGTTGTTATTGCGTAAAGCATTTCTCCCTTCGATGGAAGTGGTATTCACAAAAATCCAAAGGGTATCCAGTACAATATTGTTTCTGCCTCTAGAGCGGAAACAGATACGATGCTCTTTCTCGATGGCTGCCTAAGAAAAATGATCGTTCAAAAATGGATTCAATTCGCACTTCCTTCCAAGATATTCGCTGTGTGGTGACTTGAGGTCTTACGACAACAGAAGTCTTTTCGTCACGTTTCCCTTTAAATCATTCGCAAAAGTGGATACAATAATTAAAGTTAAAAAATCGAGTTTGTAGTTGTAATTCTTCACAACCAAACAATCGCATCGGTAAAGATTCAATGGGGGGCTTATGAGTGTTTTGCTGTTAATTTGGCTACTGTTTTCTACACGAGGAAGTGCTGAGCCAATAAAAGGAAACAAATATCTTCGTGCTGTTGCTCTCGATCTTGTCGGGAGGCCTCCAACACCGGAAGAGTATGCACAAATGGGCTCAGGAACCGATCTTCCGCTCGAACTCATCAATCAGTGGCTGGATTCGGAGGCATTTTTGGAAGAGGCCGCCGAGCGTCACCGAAAACAATTTTGGAACCGTTTGAACTCTCGTACTTTCAATTCCGGATCCTTTGCGCTGCAATACACGAGAGAAGAGAGTCCGATTTTTTACACCAGCAAGGCCGAGCGAATGGATGGATTGGTCAGCACGCATCCATACAATTGCGAGGACTACGAGTCAACCCTAGACGAAAACGG